>JAABYK010000570.1 GCA_011775825.1 Candidatus Zhuqueibacterota bacterium
ATTTTGAATGTGATTTTTGTGCGTGTGCTGCACCTGAACTCGGCCGGGGTGGCTTACGGCACACTCATCGCGCAGTATGTGGGTTTGGTGGTTGCAGTCGGTCTCTATCTGAGAAAATATGCTGCTTACTGGTTTAAATTCAGCCGTCCGCAACTGCTCGATGCTTATGCGCTCAAACGCATCTTCCGAGTCAATTCGGACATTTTCCTGCGNNTGCTGCGTACTGGTTTAAATTCAGCCGCCCACAATTGTTGGACGCCTATTCTCTGAAACGCATCTTCAGAGTCAATTCGGATATTTTCCTGCGCACCCTGGCCCTCATTTTTACGTTCAGCTATTTCACGGCGGAGTCCGCGAGGTTTGGCAACACCGTCCTGGCCGCAAACACCATCTTACTGCAGCTCATCAACATTCTTGCGTACGGCGTGGACGGGTTCGCCTTCGCTTCTGAGAGTTTGGTTGGCAAGTACATGGGCGCCAGGGATAAACCAAACCTGAAGCGAACCATCAATTATTCATTTGCCTGGGGAATGGGATTGGGCCTTGCTTTCACAATTATGTTTGCGCTTTTCCGCGGGCCCATTCTCAACCTATTTACAGACAATGAGCAAGTTGTCACCCTCTCGATGACCTATATGCCATGGGTGATCATCGCGCCGCTCACCAACAGCTATGGCTTTATCTGGGACGGCATTTTTATCGGTGCCACGGCGACAGCGGCCATGCGCAACTCCATGATTTTTTGTGCGTTCTTGATTTTTCTTCCCACTTATCTGTTGTTGCGGGAGCCGTTGGGCAATCACAGTCTTTGGCTGGCGCTCACGCTGTTCATGATCATGCGCGGGCTCACCCTCAAATTGTATTCGAAGAAGTTTGTGTACGGTGCGGCGGGTGAATAGGTACCTGATAAAGTTATTTTTTTGCCTTTCTTGGCAAAGGTTGAGATTAACAAATAACAAAACCCAAATTTCAAATAAATTCCAATATCCAATTTTCGAAATGTTTGGTCAGTCTGGTCACGGAAATGGATTTCCCAACGAATGTTTTGTTTCGATCCGACTTTGAGGTCAAGATCTGTTGTGGACATTGTGATTTGCAATTTGAGATTTATTTGGAATTTGCTATTTGATAATTGAGATTTCCGGATTCTCCGCATCAGGGAAGCCGGAACTGATTTCAAGGGGATTCAATTGTCACCGTTCTTCACATTCAAAAAAAATCTTCTCACCCAAAGCAGAGCCACCACTGCAATCAGGATATAAACAGGCCAGTTCCCGATGCGGGCGTACAGCGTGACGGGAGGCTCTTGAGGCAGGTGCAATGTGGCGTTGATGAAATCCTGCACATAAAGGTCGGTCTCCTTGGAAATCGTGCGTCCGGCGGCATCGATGACTTGAGAGCTGCCGGTGTTTAAAGTCCGCACCATGGGCTTGCGATACTCCACCGCTCTCGGCCGTGCCATCTGCTTGTGCAAATGTGAGGCGTCTGACTTGCCGAACCAGCCGTCGTTAGTAATATTGACGATAAAGTCGGCCTCCCGGTGATCGAACCCGCGCATGAAGCCCGAAATGATGTCTTCATAACAGATGAGCGGCAGCCAGTGCACATCCTCGCCCAGGGCAAACACCGGTTTTTTAGTCCCCCGTGTGAAGTGCGAAATGGACTCCGGCAGCCAGTCGGCCAAAAACGGAAACGTGTCCAGAAACGGAATGTACTCACCAAATGCCAGCAGCACAATCTTGCGGTATTTCCCGACAATTTCGCCCTCCGGGTTCAGCACAAACTGGGTGTTATGATAGATTCTTCGGCCACTCGGATGTGTGCCGCCGAGCTCGACGGAACCGGCTGTCACATAAACTCCGTGCCGCCTGGCCAAATTGGCTATTTCATTAAAAACAGCCGGATAGTTCAAAATGGGAAAGTGAACCGAGCCTTCCGGCCATACCACCAAATCCGTTGTGTCAGGATGCTGCTCGATGGCTTTTTCGGTTAAGCGAACGATGTTTTGAAATTCCTGCCATCTTTCTTCACGACTTAAATGGGCGCCATAGAATTTCTCCATTGTGGTATTCGATTGCACCAGCGTAATTCCCACCGACTTCTTGTCTGGCGCCGGTTCATTACCATAGTTGTTCAAAGCTCCGATGCCATAGGTGACAATGAAAACCAAAAAGCCGAGTTGCCTCATGAACGCCATTTTATGTGTGCTCCAGAGAGTTTTACGATGCTGCCAAATCCACCACGGCATGTGAATGAGCGCCATGGCGATGAAACTCAGCCCGCTGACACCAAACAAATCTGCGGTTTGGTAGAGAACCAACGTTGAATCCAGACAGGTGCCAAAGTACCAGGGAAAAACCTGTGGGTTGATCCGCTCCGTCACCACAAAGATGGCGGCGATGATAAACGGACTGGATTTCTCCCCAAAGAACCGTTCGAGATAGGCCCAGAGCATGAAGTTCAGATTGTTGAACAGACTGAAGAACAAAACCAGACCCCAGGATGCGATCACGGGCAGTCCGCCATAATCGCGGGCGACCATGCTGATCCAATGATAACCGCCCATATTCATGACGATGGACATGAGCCAGTATCCCAGGAGTTTGTTTTTCAACGGCAGTTCACGCATGCCATTGAGGAAAAACGGCAGCAGGAGAAGCAGGGGGACGAAATTGTAGGTTTCAAAGCTTAAAAAGATGCAGCAGCCGGCAAGAACGGGATACAGATAGGCGTTCAATTTCGGAACTGAACGAGACTCACTCACAAAGCGTATTCCTCAAATTCTCTTCTCGGACGAATTGATTAGGATGAATCCGTACCCCCGCGGCTTGATACAACAAAGCCCCACCTCATTTCGAAGTGGGGCTTCACCGTCCGTCAGGAGCTCCGGAAAGCGTGGTTTGCTATCCTAGTTAGAGCTTTGTCTGATTGGTTGGACCTAACTGGTTTAGCAATCGTCTCCGGAGGCTCCTATGTCTATACTAGATATAGGATCACCTCCTTTCTTCAGGGCATCCGCCTTGAAAGCCAGAAATTCCCCTGGTTGAATTTCCAGCATACTAGGAATTTGGCAGAATGTATTTGATTAAAATGAAAAAGTCAATGGTTTTTGTGGGAATCTTTGCAATAATTCCATTGAAAGCAGGGAGATTTTGGTATTGGTGAAGACAATGACCTGTACATCCCAGATCCCGGATGGCAACCAGCATTGTGATTTTTTGCACTCANNCGTTTATATTGTCATAAGTAAACACTGAAGAGACGATGGCTGAGATAACCATTGACGAAAAGCGCCTCCAAGAGCTAATCGACAGCGCAGTCCAAAAGCATCTCAAAGAAAGTATGGAGGACATGGAAGAGGTTCGGCGTTCACCAGCAGCGGCTGTCGTTCGCCTTGAGACGCGGTTTGACGCCCTCGAAAAGAACGTGGCAACCAAAGCAGACCTTTCCGAACTGCGCACAGAACTCAGCGAACGCATCGGAACCCTGGAAAAAGGCCTGGGTGAACGCATGGCAAAATTAGAAACGGGTCAAAAGCTGATGTTTACCATATTCTTATCTCTGTTTGGCGCCATCATTGCCATGCTTGTCAAATTGGTTTTTTTCCCCTGATTCTCAGATCGCCCGCAGCACTTTTGCATCTTCGCCCCGCATCCATGAACAAGCTTCCCGATTTTACAATGACCTCACCTCCTAAACTAAAGGTCTCCGCAAAGCACGTAATAACGAGCCGCGTTACTTCCCTCAGCCTTTCGGAGCACCAAAAGATTGCTCCGGCGGGTTGCTGAATAAGGCCACTTAATTTAATTACCGATTAGGAAAAAATTCTAAGAATTAAGTTGATAATAAAACTCAAACAGGCTATATTATTCTAGCTCAATATGAAGAGACGATGGCTGACATAACGATTGACGAAAAGCGCCTCGAAGAATTAATCGACAACGCAGTCCAAAAACGTCTCAAGCAAACTATGGAGGACATGGAAGAGGTACGGCGTTCTCCTGCAGCGGCTGTCGTTCGCCTTGAGACGCGCTTTGATTCTCTCGAAAAGAACGTGGCAACCAAAGGAGACCTTGCCGAACTACGCACACAACTAATTGAACGCATCGCAAAATTAGAAACGGGCCAAAAGCTGATGTTTACCATATTCTTATCTCTGTTTGGCGCTATCATTGCTATGCTTGTCAAGTTGGTTTTTTTCCCCTGATTCTCACATCGTCTCCAGCACCTCTGCATTTGCATCCTCCATCGATTAACAAGTTTCTCGAACTTACAATGACTTCACCTCTTCAAGGCCTCCCGAAATTACAGAGGACCGACTGGCGTTGTCTCCAGTATGATTTTTCTCCGTTGCCGGGATCACAAACATCCATGCTCGCATCCGCATGTTCAGAACCGACTTTTCTTTTGTTTGGTTCGCGCTGCCTTGACTTAAAGTCTGATTCATTTGAAACTTGTGTTGTTGGCCTTCGTTTGTATTACGTAATGTTATTTTAGCATTCCTAATCATAACGATGACACAGAATTCTTACCAAGAACACACCCAACTCCTGCGCATTCCGGAGTTTGATAATCTGGAATTGTTGAAGGCGAATTACGTCACGCACGCATTTCCGCGCCATTTTCATGAAACGTACGTCATCGAGGTTGTGGAGCAGGGCGTGGATGAATTCTACTGCGACGGTCAGATGCATACCGCGTCCGTAGGGAGCATTGTGGTGATTAATCCCTACGAAGTCCACACCGGGCGACCCATGGGCAGCGTTCCACTTCTTTACCGAAGTCTTTACCCTTCGCCGCAGGTTATGTCGGAAATTGCAAGTCAGTTGGCTGGATCCACCGAGATTCCGTATTTCCCATCGCCTGTCATTCGGGATGAGCCGCTTGCTAAAAAGCTCTTGCAAGTGCATCGCGTCATTGAGAAGGCCGAAGACAATCCCAGGTTGCAATCTTTGCTATTTTGTGCACTTTCGGAATTAGTGACTCGACATTCGGACAAAGGCTGCTCGTCTAATCATGTTGGCGACGAGCACGTTGCGATCAAACGAACCAAGGAATACATTTCAGATTACTATTCGGAAAACATCACGCTGGATCGTCTTGCCCAAATATCCGGCTTGAGCCCTTATCATTTACTGCGCGCCTTTCGACAGGCTGTCGGCCTCCCTCCTCATGAATATTTAGTCAACGTGCGAATCGAGCATGCGCGAACCCTGTTGACAAAAGGCCATTCCATTGCTCAAGCAGCTTACGAAACCGGATTTGCAGACCAGAGTCATCTCACCAGACATTTCAAGAGAAGCCTCGGGGTCACACCGGGGCAGTACATTTCATAGAGCAATTTTGTTCAAGACTTTCAGCCATTCCATGCTTATATTTCGGTGATTTGCCACAAGTGCGTGTTCATGTCGAACATCTTATTCCTGCAGTCACAGGAGTCCAGCGTATGAAAAAACGGAAAAGAGCTATTTTGATAGATTTTTGTTTTTGTTTGCTAATGGCAACCTCAGCATTCTCAAATTCGTCCCGCGCACATCCTCAATCACAAGACCCACCGAAAGCAGCCTATGTGTGCCCACCTTGCGGTCACGATTGCCTCAAAACCACATTTGCAAAGCCCGGAGCTTGCGGTGTCTGCGGCATGAAGCTGGTGGACAAAGCGAGCGTAGCTCAGCAGCAAATGCGACACGCAGCCAAAACCGAAAGGAAGAAAGTGGCCGTCCTCGTGTTCCCGGGAGTGCAAATCATCGATTTTACCGGTCCGTGGGAAGTCTTCGGACAAGCTGGATTTGAGGTGTTTACAGTGGCACAAGAATCCGGGCCAATCACCACGACCTTCGGCATGAGCCTAAATCCTGATTACAATTTCAACAATTGTCCCAAACCGGATTTCATCCTGGTTCCGGGTGGAAATGTCCTGAAGACACAGAGCGATCCGGAGGTCAAAACTTGGCTACATCAGAATACCGAAGAAGCGAATATGGTGCTATCGGTCTGCAATGGTGCCTTTATTTTGGCCAAGTCCGGCTTACTGGAAGGTCTGAAAGCCACGACGACCCGCTCTCTCGTTGATGGACTGGCGGCTGCCGCGCCGAACATTGAGGTGGTCCGCGACACTCGTTTCGTTGACAACGGTAAAATCATTACTTCCGGCGGTCTATCGGCCGGCATTGACGCCGCCCTGCATCTGGTCTCCAAAGTTTATGGCCGCAAGCGAGCAGAACGGATCGCCAGAGGACTGGAATACGAATGGCATTCGGATGGCCTGCTGGTTGAGAATTGATTCATAATTGGATTCCCTGATGGTGAGATTCACATGCGTTTCCGCGGTGCAATTGGTCCCCGCGCTCATTCTCGGTATTCTCATGATCAGTTGTGAAAATACTGCAAACGGCCACATTGCCGAGAGGCCTCAACTCTCATCTCAAGATGAATTCGCAAAGATTATTAAAAATAAAGGAGTCGAACAGGCGGTTGAGGAATTTGAAAAAACACTGGAGCGACATCCGGATGACATGAAAGCTCTGAAGATGCTAAAACGTGTGATTTCGGCCTCACTGGTGGGTCGCGAGGAAAGCCTTCGACTGCGAGAGGCTGTGCGGCAATATTCACAAAAGCCCACCACCGCTCTGACCCCACCCAATGAGCCGGGTGAGCCTCTCGTGCTCACCGGAACTGTACAAGGCACGAATGGCGAACCCATTGAGGATGCGCTAATTTATGTTTTTCACACGGACGCCCGAGGATATTACACACATCAAGATTCGGTCACTGGCACAATGGACGAGCTCAATGCTCGTATTTTCGGCTATATGCGAACCAGTCCAGGAGGTCGGTACGAATTTCGCACCATCCGACCCGGAGGTTACCCTCAGCCGAGACAAGATCTGCCGCCCTCAAGTCCTTTGAGATACATTCCACAGCACATACATTTTGAAGTGACGGCTTCGAAGTATCGAGCGCAGCGCTTTCAATTGGTGTTTGAAAACAACCCGCGCATGAACCCCGAATGGCATGAGTGGGCAAAGAACCACGATTTCCCACTGGTCAAAGTCACGCGCGATGAAGATGGGATTCAGCGCGCAACCTGCGATATTATCTTGAAGAAAAAGAAAGTGCATGAACATTAAGCAGAGAGAGCCGGAATGAAGCGACCGGATACAACCGAATGTGCTCCTTTTTATCAAAACTACATCAACGAGTTGTCGGAAGGCGACGTTCTTGAGATCCTCGAGTCACAGCTTGACGAAACCTTGCGGTTGCTTCAAGATGTCGATGAAGAACAGGCAGAATTTCGGTATGCGCCCGGGAAGTGGAGTATCAAAGAGATTTTGGGGCATCTCATCGATGCGGAGAGACTCTTTACCTATCGCGCCATGTGCTTTGCCAGAAATGATCTCGGGCCGCTGCCGAATATGGACGAAAACGCTTACGTGAAATTCGGTAAGTTTGACGAGCGGACGTTGTCCCAACTTCTGGAGGAGTATCGTTATGTTCGACTTGCCAGCATCGCTTTTTTCAGAGGAATCGATGACGAAGCGCTTGTGCGAAGGGGCACCGCAAATGAGAATCAATTCACGGTGCGCTCGTTTCCGTTCATCATTGCGGGACACGAACGTCATCATCTTAATGTGCTCAAAGCACGCTATTTGAAATGACTGAAATTAGGTTTCGACCTTGAATGAATAAGTGAGGAAAACAATGAGTCAGAAATACAGAACGCCTTTAGGGGTGCTAACCTCTATTATCCTGCTGATGTTTTTGGGCCACGACTTGCAGTCCAAAGATTGGCGGCAGTGGCGCGGTCCCAATCGAGATGGAGTTGCGCTCGATTTTAACGCACCGACAACCTGGCCCGACAGTCTTAAGCAGGTTTGGCGTGTGCCGGTACCGCCTGGCATTTCGTCGCCCATTGTCCGGGATGACAGAGTTTTCTTGTTAGCACGCGAAGGGGACGACGAGATCGTTTTGTGCAAAAATCTCGACAATGGCAAAACCGTGTGGCGGCAAGGTTACTCAAGTCGATTTGTCCCAAATCCGCAAGCCGTTCGCCCCAGACTGTTTCCAAAGTCCCGCGGCAAAGGTCCATTCGCGACACCGGTCGTGCACGAGGATCGAATCTACACACTCGGTGCCAATCGTATCCTGACCTGTTTGGACACACAGACGGGAGACATAAAATGGCAGCGACACTTTTTCAAAGAGGAACTTCCCGAAAAATTGGTTTATGAGTGTCCGCCCTGCGGCTGCAGTGAAGACGGCAAGAAATTCAACCAACCGGGGACATGCTCGGCTTGTGGCATGGCTTTCGGAGTCCAAGGACTCGATACTTCGGTCAAAAGGATTGGCAATTACTACGGGGCGGTGTCGTCTCCTTTGATAACCGCAGGTCAGGGTGTCGTACACGTAGGCAATGGTGAACAAAGTGCCATGATTGCTTTCGATTTGCAAANNCCCCGCCATTTCCTCATCGTCCCCGATTGTTGCAGAACTTCATGGCAGTTCTCAGTTGATTACTCTCACGAGAGTCAGTGTGGTCGGACTCTCGTCAACGGACGGGTCGCTATTATGGAGCCATCCTCTTCAGTCGAATGCACAGATTGTCACACCGGTCATTTTCCAAGATATGATTATTTTTGCCGCTTACCGAGGCCCGTTGCAAGCGATAAGCGTCCACAAGAAAGGCAACGTTTGGGCAACCGAGGAGGTGTGGAAAAACACCGAGCTGACTCTTGAAACCAGCTCGCCGGTACTGGTAGGAAACAAGCTTTACGGATGCTTCTATTCGCGAAAAGGGCAGTTTGCCTGCGTCGATGCTAAGACCGGCCAGACACTCTGGGCGAGTGAGGGCAGACAGGGACGCGGGGCTGCTTTGTTCGCTGCTGGAAATAAGTTGATCGCCCTAACCGATGAAGCTCGATTGCTTGTGCTCGATAGCAGCAAAGACTCCTACCAACCCCTTGTCCACTATTCCGTCGCCGACAGTCCGACTTGGGCGTATCCGGCCATTTTTGACACAAACATTCTGTTAAGAGATGCCAACAACCTAACATTGTGGCGAGTCGAATAGACTCGTCGCACCCCTGAATCCTGCTTTCCTTCAGGAAGCCCGGAGTTAAAGTCGCGCCCATCTCGCAAACAAATTTTTTCGTGGGGCTGAGGCTGAGACTGCCCCTTACCGACGAACAAGTAATGGATGCACCAGGCTTAATCACGTTCTTTTATCATTTTTAAAGCGGCATCATTTTCAGGCGAACGGAATTGAATTTGGTGCGTTTAATTGAGCGATGATTAGGAGGAAGGTAATTTTCTTAAGTCTATCGCTCCTATTTTTTGCGTGTGGAAACGGGACGAAGTCCCCGGATCCGTTTCAATTGCAGCGCATGACGGTGGTGCGGGAGCGACTGAAACAGGAACTCGGGGAAAAGTATCATCAGGCGATTCCGGAAGCCACGGAGCAGCAGCTTGAGCGTGGGGGCCAACTTTATGCCAGGTTGTGCGCACCCTGTCACGGTCCCCGCGGCAAGGGCAACGTCAAAGATGCCGACAGGCTCGTAGGCAATCCCACCGATTTCACCGATCCCCAACAAGCTACCTTTTTCTCCGAACAGGCGCGGCTTTACATTATTCGAAAGGGGGTCAAAGATACGCCGATGTTGGCATGGGAAAACGTCCTCAGCAACGACGACATTATGGCTGTCTACGTATATGTCCGTTCTCTCGTTAATTCAACTCAAAGGTAAATGTGAAAATGAACAAACACGTGAAATCCGCGGTTGGAAAGTTCAGTCCCCTAATCGGAATCTTGCTTGTTTACCTGCTCTTCCTTGCATGTCAAACTTCGGAGCCGTCGTTTCGGGGCACCGAAATGGCTGAAGATATGCCGGTGATGGACTTGAAGCTGACCAATCAAAATGGCGAGCCCTTCACCTTGAGCGAGCATCGCGGAAAAGTCGTGGTACTGTTTTTCGGGTACACCTACTGCCCTGATGTTTGCCCGATGACGCTATCTACCTGGAAAAAGGTGCAGCAAGAATTGCACGACAAGGCCGAGCAAGTTGAGTTCGTGTATGTCACCGTCGATCCGGATCGCGACACGCAGGAAAGACTCGCGGAGCATCTGGCCATCTTTAGCTCCGATTTCACCGGCTTAACCGGCACCCAAGAGCAACTCCGCAAAGCCTACGACTCGTTCGGGGTCTATCGTGAGAAGGAGACCATCTCCGAAAGTGCGGCTGGCTATTTGATCAATCACACGGCGAGGATGAATCTCATTGATCGGGCCGGACGCTGGCGATTGACCTTTCCGCACGATGCACCGGTTGAGGACATCGTCCACGATATTCGCCAACTCTTGCAGGAACGCTCCGAGATGCCGAATATCCAGGCGGAAAACGTCTGGTCTCGACCCGCCGCGAAAGGAGGCAACGGCGTCGTGTACCTGACTTTGAACAATGCCGGTTCCACAGCCGATCGTCTGCTTGGCGCGCAATCGGACATTTGCGAAGTCGTAGAAATCCATGAGACCAAAATGCAAAGCGACCGCATGATGATGCAACCCATCGAAGGCGGACTCGAAATGCCTGCAGAAAACCAAATTCAATTCAAACCGGGCGGTGCACATATCATGTTGATCAGACTTAAAAAACCTCTGAAGGTGGACGAAAGCTTTGAAGTGGTTTTACAGTTTGAAAAGAGCGGCTTTGTGTCTGTGGTATCGGTGGTTCACCAACCCTGAGAGGTGTGCTTCAGACGTCTCGTTTGAGGCTGGGCCGTCCAAAAAGTATTTGAACCGTCATTACGAGGAACGAAGTGACGAAGTAATCCCCTGGAATCGTGCATCGAAGTTGGAGATTGCCACGTCGTCCCGAATTCATTATTCTAAGTGTTAAATGGAATGTCGGGACTCCTCGCAATGACATCATTGGTCTCTGGACGGCCAGTTGCCGAAGTAAATTATTGCATGATTAACCTGAAAAACTTGAAATTACAAAGTCACCTTTTCAATAAATAATGAAAAACTCGGTGAACTCTGTCAGCCCTCTGTGACCTCTGTGTCCGGTGTATCCGTGCTTATTCCATGCTAAAAATAACCGCCAAAAAGCAAATCGCCGAATTCCGTCTTGATTTGGATTTGCAAATCGAATCCTCATTTACCGCTTTGTTTGGGCCGTCGGGGTCGGGTAAGACGACCACTCTGAATCTCATCGCGGGATTGACTCAACCCTCTGACGGTGAAATTGTTCTGGATGAACGCATCCTGTTCTCAAAATCACAAAGAATCAACCTGCCGCCGCAGAAGCGCAATGTCGGATACATATTCCAGGAAAGCCGATTGTTTCCCCAACTGACTGTGAGAAAGAATTTGATGTTCGGGTTGAGATACACTGCCTACACAATTCGAAAATTCAGGTTTAACGAAATTGCTGAGGTTGCAGGTGTGCTTCCTTTGATGGACCGAAGGACCGGGGATCTCTCTGGCGGGGAAAAACAGCGCGTGGCTTTGGCGCGAGCTCTCCTGGCCTCTCCCGATTATCTGTTGATGGACGAACCGTTGGCGGCACTCGACATGACCACAAGGCTCGCATTTTTGAATTTTCTGAAGAATGTTCATAGACAGTTTCGTCTGCCCATTCTCTACGTTTCGCACGACCTTGCCAACGTTTTGAACTTTGCCGACCACGTAATTGTGCTCCAGAATGGCAAGAGTGTCGGCAGCGGGCCAACCTATTCCTTGCTGGATAAAATGAAATCGGCTCCGCTACTCAGCCGGGAGGACGTCGCAAATCTCTTCAACATCAAGGTGACCTCACACGAACCGTCTCGTGGGGTGACGACAGCCACGGTGGGTCAGGTAACGTTCACTCTGCCGCATTTGGAATCTGCGGTTGGCGAAATGTTATTGCTAAACATCCCTGCATCTGAAATTATTATTTCGTTGCAAGAACCGCACGACCTGAGTGCCAGCAACATTCTTGCCGGTACTGTGAAGCGAATTCATCATTTGGGCGAGAGAGTCCTCGTGGAAGTGGATACCGGCGTTAAATTTATCGTCGAGATCGTGCCGGCAACCGTGGAAAGATTGGCATTGCAGCCCGGCAAAAGAGTGTTTTTGATTATCAAAGCCAGTTCGTTCAGAAAGTTGGGATAGTTCAGATTCACTACCGGATACCTTTCCATTTGGACACGGACACGGATGAACGCTGAAGAACGCAGATTTTAGAATATTAAATTCATTAGAATCAACCAAAAATAAAAATCAGACTAAATCGGTGTAAATCTGCGTCCGAAAACCTTTGCTCTGAAAAGTGTCAGGTAGTGAGTTGTTCCCAAAACCGGCAATCGTAAATTAGTGCTTGCGATATAAAAGGGTGCTGCGTATATTGAAACAGCAAGTCAGTGAGCAGTAAGTCAGTGTTCAGTAAGCAGTAAGCGGACAACTCAGACGATGAATCTCCTCCAAATTCTTGATCAACTCAAACACGATCCCAACTTCATTGCCAATGTCACCGCCTGGCGCATGCTGCCGGAGATGGAGGCGCAGTACGCCGACTATCCGGAAAGCATGAACCCCATCCTTAAGGAAGCCGTTCAGCAGCACGGAATTAAAAAACTGTACACGCATCAGGCGGAATCCGTTGGTTTGATCCTGGAGGGGAAAAATATCGTCGTCGTCACTCCGACGGCGAGTGGTAAGACGCTTTGTTACAACCTCCCGGTCTTAAACACAGTCTTGTCCGAACCCGAGGCCAGAGCGCTCTATCTGTTCCCCACAAAAGCTCTGTCGCAAGATCAAGTCGCGGAACTCCATGATTTGGTGACGCTTCTGGGCCAGCAGATCGACTTTGATTTGAAAACGTACACCTTTGATGGCGACACTCCGGCTTCTGCTAGAAAATCCATCCGCAGTTCCGGGCACATCGTCGTGACCAATCCTGACATGCTGCATCAGGGCATCTTACCGCATCATACCAAATGGGTTAAGCTGTTTGAAAATCTGCGCTATGTTGTGATTGACGAGCTCCATAATTATCGCGGGGTTTATGGCAGCCATCTGGCCAACCTCGTGCGGCGACTGAAGCGGATTTGCACATTCTACGGGTCTACTCCCCAGTTCGTATGTTGCTCAGCAACCATTGCCAATCCCAAAGAACTTGCCACACAAATCACCGGAGAGTCGGTTGAACTCGTAAATCGCAACGGCGCACCACGGGGCGAAAAGCACTTCATTCTTTACAACCCGCCGGTGGTAAATCGTGAATTGGGTATCCGAAAGTCGTATATCAAGGAAGCCCGTGCGATTGCTCGAAAGTTTTTGTTAAACGATCTCCAGACCATTGTGTTTGCACGCAGTCGACTGCGTGTTGAGGTTTTGGTAACTTATCTTCGAGACCTCATGCGAAAAGCCAGAAAATCCGCTCATCTGATTCGAGGCTACCGCGGCGGCTACTTGCCAACCGAACGCAGGGCCATCGAAAGGGGACTGCGAAATGGCGAGATTTCGGGGGTGGTCAGCACCAACGCCTTGGAGCTGGGCATCGACATCGGCCAGCTTCAGGTGGCGATCATGGCTGGGTATCCTGGAACCATTGCCAGTGCCTGGCAGCAGGCGGGTCGGGCCGGACGCCGAACGGAAACTTCCGTGGCGATTCTGGTGGCCTCCAGCGCTCCCATCGATCAGTACATCGTGAACCATCCGGATTACTTCTTCAGTCAAGCTCCGGAGTCCGGTGTGATCGACGCAAACAATCTGGTGATTCTGTTGGATCACATTAAATGCGCCGCGTTTGAATTGCCCTTTGCGGAAAAGGAAAAGTTTGGCGTGGAGACAACGGGCGAAGTTTTGGACTACCTGGTGGAAAACCGGGTGCTGCATTACGTTCCATCCGTTCCCGGGAATGATGGCGGAACTACCAAACCGGGAAAGTACCATTGGATGACCGATGCGTATCCGGCCGAGGCGGTGAGCTTACGCAGCGCCACACCGGACAATGTGGTCATCATCGACACAACCAATGAGGAGCGCGTGGTCGGCGAAGTCAACTTGTTGGATGCTCCCATCATGCTGCACGAGAACGCCATTTACATTCACGAAAGCAGACAGTACCACGTGGATAAACTCGATTGGGAGCGTCAGAAAGCGTATGTGCACCAGGTCGAGGTGGACTACTACACCGATGCTCATACAGAAACCAGCCTCAGGGTTCTGGACGTGATTGAAGAAAAAGAATTTCCCGAAGGCAAAAAGGGCTACGGCGAAGTCAACGTCCACTGGCAGACCACCAAATACAAGAAGCTGAAATTCGAAACCCACGAGAACATCGGATTTGGCAAAGTCGAGTTGCCGGAATTGGAGATGCACACGACGTCTTACTGGTGGGAATTCCCATCCGATATTGGCGACAAAGTACAGCTTTCGCAAGCCAATCTCGGCGATGGACTCAAAGCGCTTTCCAACGCGATGGCAACGGTAGTCGCCGTTTATATGATGTGCGATCCAAAGGATATTCGCTCGCTGCCGATGGTTCGGACGCCGTTGACGCAGCGTCCCACCATTTACGTGTATGACAACCACGCCGGCGGGGTTGGCTTTAGCCAGAAGATTTTCCATTTGCATGATGAGATCAAGCAAGCCTCGCTGGATCTCATTAAAAAATGCGGTTGTGAGACGGGTTGTCCTTCGTGTGTGGGACCGGTGTTAGAAGTGGGCGAAAAGGGAAAAGAAAGTGCGGTCGCTCTGCTGGATATGGGGATGAAATTTTTTTAGCCAAGTAAGAAACGTTGCACATTCGGTTAGCTTGGTAAGTGGTATGTTGCCAGTATATTATGTAATCTAATCCTTTACAATTCCCTAAAGACCATTGAAGAACAAAATTCTCAACTTTCTAGTCAACATACCATTTTATCTGTCAAACCTAATAATCCTTGTTTTTGTTTTCGATGCTGTCTATCTGAACAAATCGCTAGAAAACCTTTTTGTTATATTTGCCACTTTACTCGGAATCATAGGTGCATTATCTGGGCTATGCTATACAGGGGCGTCATCCCAAACAGATGAGTTAGAATCTAAAATCTATAGAATCTCAGGTGATAGATACTTACACAGCTTTCTGATGGGCATATTTGCATTTGTGTTTTTTGCCGGAAGCGCATACGTTCAGGAATATGGAATATTTCGAATAACAGATAAAGTTATCACAGCGACTTTATCCATTGTTTTTGTGGCGATTGCATTTTTTTCTTTGGTGTGGTCTGGCAGAAGTTTCATGATTGGTTTTCACATGATGCGCAAAACCTTGAATCAAAGGTTTCCGCTAAAGGATGAACAACTTTTTGATGATATCGAAAAAGATTAGTTGTCTTTCAAAATTTCTACCACCGTGTTTGAAATTTGGAAAGGGAAAGATATTGAAGTGATGCTCCGGGCTAAAAGGA
>JAABYK010000125.1:0-309 GCA_011775825.1 Candidatus Zhuqueibacterota bacterium
TGCGCTCGATACATTTTGAGGATCATCTTGTCCGAGTACCAGTAACTGAAAAAATTCATACCGGCCGCCAACAAAAAGGCAAACATCGCACCATTTTGGCCCCCGATCAAATTCCCAACGAAAACCAAAAGCACGGTCAACAGTGCCATCAAGAAAGCGGTTTTCAGTGTGTTCATTCTTTATACCTCCATACTTCGATTCTTTAATTTGAATATATTTGAATATATGAACGCTCAAGAGTAGAGTCAAGTATTTACGGGTTTAACAGATAAACTCTTTTTGCAACGTCCTGGTTTCAAATACTGAATA
>JAABYK010000125.1:326-3480 GCA_011775825.1 Candidatus Zhuqueibacterota bacterium
AATCTTCTGGTTTTAGGCACGGAGATTCCGGCACTACCCCATGCGGGAATGACTCAAAAAGGTCTTTTCGTTCAGACTAAACAAATAGATCGGTAAATTGTCAGCTTTGTGTATTTCTGTCAGATCTTAATTGAAACACCACTAAAATGCAACTACTGTACCAGGTTTGAATGGGGTCTGTTAAGCGTAATTCTGCATGCCTGAAGTCAAGTGCTTTTCAAAATGCTGTGAAGTACTGGTTGTCATCGCCTACCTCGACACTCTTGAATGAAAGGTTTGGCCCGTTTTTGAATCACAAGAGGGTTGCTTTCTCCGAGGTGATTTGATAGAATGCGGACAAATAAATCCTTGCGTGCTCTGCCAATCTTTTTTATTATAAGAAATTAACATAGACACTACAAAAGAGAATAGGTCCCATGCATTACCAAGAACTCGATACACCAGCACTGCTCATAGACCTGGATCGTATGGAAGCGAATCTGAATCGGATGGCTTCCGTGGCGAAAAAATGCAGCGTAGATCTACGACCGCACACCAAAACCCACAAGTGTCCCGAGATCGCCAAAATGCAATCGGACGCGGGTGCCGTGGGCATCACCTGCGCCAAACTTGGCGAAGCCGAAGTCATGGCTGAGGCTGGCCTGGATGACATTCTCATCGCCAATGAGATCATCGGCACCAAGAAATTCGAGCGTCTGAAAGACCTCAGCAAAAAAGCGCGATTGTGCGTTGCCGTAGACAGCATTTACGGGGCAGAAAGTTTGAACGCAGCTTTGGAGCAAGACGGCCAGACTCTTGACGTGGTGATTGAGATCAATTGCGGTCAGAATCGCGCCGGTTTGCTGCCGGGAAAACCGGCGTTAGATTTGGCTCAAAAAATCGGACAACTCAAACACGTGAATCTGCGGGGGCTGATGACCCACGGCGGACATTCTTACAATGAATCCTCAAAGGAAGGCATTCAAAAAATCGGCCAGCACGAAGGTAGCGTGATGGTTGAAACCGCCGAGTTGCTGCGCAAGAACGGCATCGAAGTCGAAACCGTGAGTACGGGTTCCACGCCCACGGCGCAATATTGCGGCTCTGTGGATGGCGTCACGGAGATTCGGCCCGGAACCTACATCTTTTACGACCTGACCCAAATTGATCTCTTTGCTTGTGCGTTGAAAGATTGCGCCTTATTTGTCCTCGCGACCGTGACCAGCCATCCTGCACCCGATCGCATCATTTTGGACGCAGGGAAGAAAGCCCTGACCTCCGATCCGGCCAGCAGAAGCGGAGGGAAAGGCGGCTACGGCTTCCTTCCGGAAAAAAACAGCCTTATCCGTCGTCTCTCCGAGGAACATGGGATCATCGAATCGGATGCGGAGTTCGAAATCGGTGAAAAAGTGCGGATCATCCCCAACCATGCGTGTGTGGTCGTGAACATGTTTGATGAAATGTACGGCATTCGAAACAGCCAGGTTGAGAAGGTTTTCACGATTGAAGGCCGCGGGAGAATGCTCTAAGAGGTCTGTCGGAACAACATGAAAACGCTTCTAACAAATAAGAATCGAGTCATCTTTCTTTCAATAGGTGCTTCCGTGCTCACCCTGGTCATGAAATTCACGGCCTACTACGTAACCGATTCGGTGGGACTCCTGAGTGATGCTGCGGAGTCACTGGTTAATTTAGCTGCGGCGATTTTAGCTGCTTCCTTTCTGGCTTACGCTTCTCGTCCCGCGGATGAAACTCACACTTACGGACATGACAAGGCCGAATATTTTTCAAGCGGAGTTGAAGGAACGTTGATCATTGTTGCTGCAGCAGGCATCGGCTATTCAGCCACTCAAAGGCTGTTGCATCCCGTACCACTGGAAAACCTGAGCGTAGGGCTTGCCATTTCCATAGCCGCGGCCGGTGTGAATTTCGTCGTGGCCAAGACACTCTTGATCGCAGCGCAACAGCATGATTCCATAATTCTGGAAGCAGACGCGAAACATTTAATGACGGACGTTTGGACGACATTGGGGGTGGTTGCAGGATTGGCCGTTGTCGCTGTCACAGGGATTGTGCTTTTGGACACGTTAATTGCCTATGCTCTGGCCGTCAACATTGTGCTGTCCGGTTTGGGTTTGTTGAAGCGCTCGTTTCGAGGATTGATGGATTACTCACTGCCTGAAAACGAAATCCAATCTATTGAACAAATCTTAAAACAGCATTCGGATGAAGTGTTTCATTACCACAACCTGCGCACAAGGAAGGCCGGCCCAAATCGGTTTATCGATTTTCATATCCTGGTGCGGGGAGAAACGAGTGTGCAAGCTGCACATGACCTGTGCGAGGCCATCGAAAGGAAAATTGAACGGGATCTGAACAATGCCCATGTCACCATTCATGTCGAGCCATTTGAGGATAAAAGTTCATGGGATCAAGTTCGGGGGATACCAAAATAATTGTGTTTTGGTGAGCATCTTTCTCATCGCTCCAAATTCCCATTTGGGAACAGACACTCTGCTTCACATGTTTTTCGAGTCAATCAGTCTCTTGTTTTAAGGAATAATCACGGCGTTCCTGCAAAGACAAATTAATGTTCTCGGAAATGATCCGACACCGTCATTTTCACCCTAAGCGGAGCCAGGCGGGAGTGGAAAGCTGCGAATTCAGCACTAACTAACAGATTTCTCGCTCCATTTCGGTCCGCTCGAAATGAACGATCCCGGTCTTGAGTTGATATAAATTGGCACGTTGGGAGGCTTTTTTTGCTTGGTTTCTGCTCATCAGGATTAGTGATTTTAGTTAGACGTAAATATTACTCCGCCTTCAAAGCCGGCAGCAGCGGGATCCGCAGGGCGGAAGAAACGGCACCCAGGCTTGCAAGCATGCCAACTAGAAAAACCAATCCCAGTGTCAGTAAAAGCGAAAGCCAGGGCACTTGCTCGCTACCGCTGATGATGTGAGGCGCCACCGCAATCAGTGCGGCCACACCGCCCATGAAAATACCAAGCACCAGGAGGAAGCCGTTTTCCGCTAACACGAGCATTGCCAAAGTGGCTCGGCGGAAGCCAAAGGCGCGGAGGGTGGCGAGTTCGCCGCGGCGCTCGATGACGTTGCGAATCAGAATGATGCCCAGCCCCAACGTGCCCAGCAGCAAGCCGAATCCACCCAACGTTTG
>JAABYK010000125.1:3503-7722 GCA_011775825.1 Candidatus Zhuqueibacterota bacterium
TGGTGGCGTCGAAGCCATAATCGGAAAGCGTGCTTTCCAGGATTTGGGCGGTTTCTTGAATTCGGTCGCGCGGTGTTTCGATGAGAAAGTAAGAATAGCCCGTTCGACTTGGCCAATGCTTCAAAAAGTTCTCCTCCGAAATCAGCACTTCGCTTTGAAAAATGCTTTTGGCAATCAGACCGACAAAGCGCAGTTTCACTTTTTCACCGGATTCATCGGCGATGACAATGTCCTGACCCAGTCCGGAGTGCAGAATCCACTGCACCGAGTTGGCGTCGCCAAACGCCGGAATGATGTTCGGACCGAGATCCTGATTGAGCAAACTCCAGGGATTGGCATCATGGTTTGTCTCCGATTTGGCAACTTTGGTGAATTCAAATCCGCCGCGTCGAATCTGCTCCTGCGGGACTCCGATAATCCGGGGTTTTTGTACCCGATAAAGATTCAAACAACTGGCATCTTCCCCCGGCAGCAGCCGGAAGGCCATGATTTGCGATTGCTCCAAAATTTGTGCATCCTCGTCGGAAAATCCAAGCTCAAAACGAGCGTCCTCGGAGTTTAAGTCGTAATGGATGGGGATATCCGATTCGGCGATCAGGGTATATCCTCCGGCCCCCGAATCCTTTTTGAGCACTTCTCGTCCAAACTCTCTGCGGTTGGCCCCCACAGCCACGATCACAAAACAGGCACAGCCGACCAGGGCAGCACTCAGCATGCTGCGTCCCGGATTTCGGGGCGTATTTCGGACAGCCATCCGGAGGCTTTTCGCCATTCCGCTCTTCTGCAAAACCGATTTGTGAGCGGTTCGCAGCCAAATGTAAAAGAATGTCAGACCGGAAATCAGGAGAAGCGTACCGACTCCAAAAAACAACTCAGTAGGAGAAGCCGTCTCCATGGTCTTCATGAAAAATGTCGAGCCGGTCATGACCACGGCCAGCAACAACGTGGCCATAGCGATCAGTTTCGCCGTTCTCCCGGCGCGAGTTTGTTTGAACATGGAGGTCACGCCCGCAAGTAATGCCGGCGGCGGAATCTTGCTGAGTTTACGAAATCCCAACCAGATGGAAACCACGATCACAGCAAGAGAAATAACATATCCCAAAATCAAGCTCAGTGGCGTAACGTGCAAAAATAGGAAAGGCGAACCCACTGCTGCCTGCCACCAGGTTCTCAGTCCAACCATCATTACCCAGGCATAGAAAATGGCGCCCCCGGTTCCCAACAGCCCGCCCAAAATCGCAAGCAGTCCGCCTTCGGCGAGAAATTGCTTTCGTACTTTGCTAACCGGATAGCCAACCGAAAGTAACGTGCCGATCTCGCTTGCTCGCTGTTCCACCCCGAGTCGAAAAATCAAGCCAACCAGCAGCGCAGCAGCCACAATCAAGAACAGGCTGAACCCGACAAACAGGCCGCTAAAATCGGTGGCTCCGGTAGAAGCTCGCAGTCCCTGTTCTTTTACGGGTTGAAACACAAAGCCAACCTGCTCCGGGTCCAAATTTTCAAGAAATGTTTTCTTAAATCGATCGCGTGCAGCAGAAACTTCTAATTCTGAGGACGAACCGAAACGCAGCGAGGTCGTGTGGCCAAAGCGACTGCTCCACAATTTTTTGCCCGTTTCCAGCGAGACGAACGCTTTCGGTGTGCCCCGATATTTGTCCCAATAGGCTTCATCCTTCGGCCGAATCAAACTGAGGTCAATCGGGAACGGCGGATCCCATCCCGACATGTCATCCGCAGTCGCGATTCCCGGGAAATCTGGTGTGAGATTTCTATCCGCTGCCAAACCCGTTAACTTTACGACTCCTTTAATTCTGAATGTCGAACGCTGAGTGAAAAGATCGTCATTCGGGCCAACCACAAAGTAACTCATCGTGATGGTGTCGCCTGCGCTGACCTGTAAGTCTTCTGCGGCCCACTCGTTCAAAAGAATCTCATTTACGGAAAGCTCCGGGGCAGGCTGGCCGTTGATCAGTGTCAGGTTTCCAAACGTAGGCTCCACCGGAGTTTCGATGGCCGTCACCGTGGAATAAGGCAACAGCCGTCCATTCGCTTCCATTGTGTTAGCCAAATATGTGTAAATCGGCAAAACCTGCAAATTCAAGGTGTCGGCGACGGATTTCGCATGTTTTACCATTTGCGGCGACAGGATGGACGCTTCTGTTGCAAGCGAAAAGGTGTTTTGGTATTGTTCCAGAGTCAACCCCAGGTCTTCAAATTTTAACACCCTTGCAAGATGGTCTTGTAAAAAAGCGCTGGTATTTTCCAACTCGGCATCGGACTTTTCCGACACCACAATGGCGTTCACCTCGCCATTACGTTCCAATGCATTCTGCAACACCGGCAGCGAAACGTAAGCGTTAAGAGGCAGCGTCTGATGTGGGCGCAATCCGAAACGGCCGATCCCTTCATCCGGAATGATTTTGGACAGAACACATCGACTCGTTTCCACCACGTCTTCGGTTTCTTTGCTGCCCAACAGAGACGCCCTGGCGATGTCGCTTGGCTTTGCAAACGAGAGCAAAATCTGATCGCCGACTTGCGCGTCGAGCTCATTCTTCAGCGATTGATTGATGACAATGGATGGGAATATCTGGCCGGACGGTTTTTGCAACAACGTGTTCAGTTGGACCGAATCGCCGGGCGAAGACTCATAAAAGCGGGTGAAACGTTCATCCATTCCGAGAAGATTGATGTTGGAAGCGCGAGACCCTGACTTGTCGTGAATGGCCGTGCCATTGCTCATGACGGCCGGGGCAACCAGATCGAAATGTTCCTTGAAATCGCCGGTTTGGGCCAAACCACGAGCAAGATTCTCTCTGAAATATTTTTGGGTAATCAACGCATGGTCAATCTCTCCCAGACGGTCCAGGGTAAGATCCCGCAGACTGCCGCGAACGGAGTCGCCGACCAGCAGTGCGCCGGTCAACACGGCCGTGGCTACGGCAGCCGCGAGAACCACCGCCAGGTTGATGCGCCAAAAATAGGTTAAGCTTCTACGCACTTCCCCTCCTGAAGCTCAAATCGTCGTTTGAAGCGCGATGCAAGATCCAGGCTGTGAGTGACGACAATCAAAACATTGTGCTCTTCTTGGTGAAGTTCAAAAAACAAATCGGCCACGGAGTCCGCGGTTTTGCGATCGAGATTGCCGGTGGGTTCATCGCAGAGTAAAATATTTGGCTGATTAATCAGCGCCCTTGCGGTGGCGACGCGCTGTTGTTCACCACCGGAAAGTTCAGCAGGCCGGTGATCGATGCGATGGGACAGGCCAACTTTCTCCAAAAGAGTTCGCGCCCGTTGTTCGGAATCACCATTCTTCTTATCAGCAAGTGTCGGAATGAGCACATTTTCCAAAACGGAATATTGCGGCAACAGATAATGAGCTTGAAAGACAAAGCCAATTACCTTGTTACGAAACCGGGCAAGATTTGGCTCAGAGAGCAGAATCGGATTTTCACCATTAATCTCAATGACGCCGGATGTGGGCGTGTCCAAAGTACCGATAAGATGCAGCAAGGTGCTTTTCCCGGAACCGGACGGTCCGGTTATCACCAATGCTTCCCCATCTGACACATCGAACGACACCCCCCGCAGAACTTCGACGGGATGTTGCTCAGTGCCAAAGCGCTTGTGAACGTCGTTGAGTCTTAGGGATGTGGTGTTGTTGTCTAACTGGTTCATGGTTTTGTTGCACAGTTATTTTTTCGTAGAGCGGGTAGCGTGGAGCGTAGAGCGAGTTCATTTGCGTTGTTTGGTTTTAAATCTCTTGCACCATTTATCCGGATCTGCCATCATGTTTGTCAACATTAGGCAGATGTGGTCATAGTTATCGCTTAGATTCTCATGATCAGTTTTATCCAAGTACCGACAATTATAGGCGAAATTTAGCCAAACTTCTGTTTCTGCAGCTTCCGTATCCGAATCGCTCAACTTGCTGACAAAATGAGCGAGGTATCGACGTTTGCGCCATGCCTCTGCGATATTTCCACACACAGAACGAGAAGAACGTCTGATCTGGTCGGTTAACGAGTGTTTCTCCTCTTGCGGCCAAGTCTTGGAAAGTTCATAAATGCGCATAGCTGACTTGAAGGCTAATTTATACACATTCAAATCCGTGTAGTTCTCAACAAAAGCGACATCCTGAACCTTCAGACGGTCAACATCATGTTCTTCAGAATACCGTTTACTTGCATCCAAATTAGTGGCCTCAATTGCTTCAACG
>JAABYK010000125.1:7743-31865 GCA_011775825.1 Candidatus Zhuqueibacterota bacterium
AAGAGTGTTGGACGAGGGCGACAGATAAACACTTCACGCTCAACGCTCGACGCTTCCCGCTCTACGACTTCGGCGCTTCCTCAAGTTTCTCGGCAATAAAATCCGGAATTGCAATGGCCCTGACGGGCTCCCCTGGATTGCAGACGCAGCAGGCCGAGGTCATGTGACCGCGAACCACAACGGCATCGTCTTTTGTGAAGACAAACTTGTAGGTCATGGATTTGGTGCCTTTTCGGAACACGGTCAGGTGAATATCCACAACCTCTTCGAATCTGACCGGTGTCAAATATTCACACGAAGCCGCCAATCTTGGCCAGCCGATTTGGTTGCCATTCAACTCTGTGGAAACGCTAGTGCCTAATGAATTCAAAAATTCGTGTTCGGCCGTTTCCATGAACACGAAGAAGCGGGCGAAATGACAGATGCCCGCCAAATCCGTGTCTGCAAATTCGATTTTGCGTTTTGTACGATATTCGTAGGGCATTAAGCAATGCTTTCCTTGATGTATGGTCAGTCCAATTATAGCGACGGAATCAATTTAAGTAGGTAAAATCAGTATACTCCAGTCTGTCATTCAGGAGGAATCTATTTTGCTATTTTAACCAATGCTGATTATATGACAAGAAAATTCTTATAAGGATTCTTTGACGCGATTAACTCCCATTTCATTTCTCTGCTCATGTCTTTAATTTCCTTTTCTCGTGCAATCGCTTGTTTAATATCCGTGTAATGTTCGTGGTAGATCAGTTTGTGACAATAGTATTTCCCAGCAAAAGTTTTCTTGTTACCCCTATTCAAATAATGTTGTTTGAGGCGAACTTTCAAATCATTTGTGACACCGGTATAAAGGACAGTTTTTCTCGGGTTCGTCGTGATATAAACGTCATAGTTACCTTGACTCATGGCTTAAGACCCTGCAAAAGGCCGAATAGATTCCTCCTGAATGACAACCACCAACCACAGAAAAAACACAGCCATCGTTCATCTATGTTCGCAATCGAGAATGATTGTCACCCAATTGCTCATTCATTCCATCATTTATGATGATGAAATATCTTGTTGACGATCTTCCAGCCATCGTCAAATTTATATAGCGACATGTAGTCCGTAAACACGTGTTTTGAATCTCTGAAGATTTCGATTTTGGCAACCGCCGCGTCGCCGGTGATGTCGACCAGCGAAAAGTTGTGCGTGGTCTCGACGTCTGACGGTTCCGGGTTCTTCTTCTTGCTTTCTTCGATTTTCGCGATCCAGTTTTCGATGGGCACCTTCGTAATCTTGTCCTCCCGCAACACCAGCATGTTGAACTCCGGATGAAATCCGCTGCGAATGGCTTCCGGATCTCGATTAATGTGAATGCCTTTTACGTACGCTTTTTCAATGACTTTTTGGATTGCAGCCTTTTCTTTCTCCATATTTTGGTCGCCGCCCGCCACCACCAGACCAAAGCAAAGTACGACCGATCCTAAGATAAAAATTGTTCTTTTCATTTCAAGGCACCTCCCGTTATTTTTTTATGCTTTCAGTTTGCACTACCTCTGTTACTGCCTTTTTTGGAGCCGGTGCACCCGGTTTATAAAGTGTAACCAGACATCCGCCGAGCGCGGCCAGCAGAATGCCGACGACAAACTGCCATCTCAGAGTGCTAAACCCACCGGCCGGAGGGTGAATCGCCAGGGCGACGATGGCATTCACGATCGGCGCACCGGCAAATACGATCGACATCACAACACTCGGTAAGCCCTTGGCGCCAAAGGCGAGAAGCACACAAAATGCGCCCAGAGCGCCAACGATTCCGGCCATCAAAGACCAGAGCATGCCCTTGGCCGGGAAGCTCCAGGACGCACCATTTGCACTGAGAATCAGCGCTGGCCCGACCACCGCCGTGAGTAGATAGGCGATCCCCACAAATAAGAAGGCCTTGTAGCGACCATTCACGGGATCGGCCATGGATAGCTGGCCGGTGTGAAGAAAGACCCCATACAGACCCCACGAAAAAACCGTCATTAAAGCAAAAATCAACCAGGTCATCCCGGGTTGAGTTGAATCCGTTGCTGGCATATGATTGTTCTCCTGTTCCTATTTATCTCACATATTTCTTGTACACGTTTAAGGTGGCTTCAGCCATCGCATCGTCGTTGAACATCTGATGCACGATGCTCTTGCCCTTTTGGCCAAGTTGGGTCCGTAAGTTTTTGTCTTTGATGAGTTTATGAATTCCATCAGCGAGCGCATCTGAAGACTCCGGATCGACGAGAAGGCCGCCGCCGGTGGTTTCAATGATCTCAGGAAACAGTCCATGACGCGGTTGCACCACCGGCACGCCATTGGCTAAAGCTTCGAGCACAAACAAACCCTTAGATTCTTTATAAACCGTGGGCACAGACAGGACATCCAGACTGTTCAGGAATACGATCTTACTCAAACGGTCCACTTCACCGATGTATTCAAATCGGCCATTCAAACCCCATTCGGAGGCTTGCTTTGTTATCTTTTGAAAATAGGCCTGGTCTTTTTTATCCAAATAGCCTGCAACTTTGAGTTGAAGCTTGTCTGTCGCTACCCTGCTCTGCAATTTCCGGAACGCTTCAACCAGAATATGCAGTCCTTTTTCCGGACAAATTCGGGCAAGATACCCGATCACAAATGAGCTCTTTTTAATCTTGAGTTCGCCATTGCCGTGACCCTGCAGGCTGATGCCAAGATTAACCACATGAATTTTCTGTTTGTCGAAGGCTAGAAAATCGGCCATGAACTCGGCGTAATATCGGCTGGTGGCGATGATGCCGTCAATGTCTTGAGCACGTTCGCGGAGGAGTTCAAGCGCCTGCGCCCGGTACGGCTCAATGAGTTGGTCCAGAAACAAATCCTCACCCTGGACAGCACACAGAACGGGCACGTCCAGGTGTTTCTTGACTTCCCGCGCCAAGCCTGCGAACATGGAATTCGTTAATTGTACAATGTCGGGTTTGTATTCTTTTTTAAGCCATTCGATCAATTTGTGGAGTTCTTTACGCTGGTTCCCTTCTTCTGCCTTGAGCATTGAAATGGTCAGGGCGCCGAGGACTCGCGCATCGGTCGTTGATCCGAATCTAGCAATCCAATTCAACAAAACCGGGTTATTGAGCAGCTTGTCGATAAAAGCCGGCGTGTTTCTGAATAGGGCAAATTTTTCCTGCAAATAGACATTCAGTCCACCGAAGAAGATGCGATCGAGGCTTACGCTGGTCTCGTCCGTTCGAAGGGGTGTGTACGTGGGAATGAGGGCAACGTCGTACCCTTTTCTGGCTAAGGCGGCTGCGAGGGTATTATCGTGGATGCAACTTCCACAATACATGCCCCCGGCACCTGCGGCTATGTAGGCAATTTTCATTTTATCGTGTAATTAAGTTAAGTCAATACCACCTGGATTTGCCGATCTTATGTTGCAGTAGACATCTGTCGACGAAGTATTTCACTGGCAAGTCGACTTGTGGAAACGCCCTGTTTACGTGCTTCTGCTCGCAGCGCTTTCAAAACGTCTTCGTCCACTTCAATCTCAAAATGACGCTCTTTGAACTCACTCTTAACTTTCACATCTTCAAATGCATCAGGATAGTCGGTTGTGTCGTGGCTGGCCCAAAATTCAGCCGCTTCTTCATAAGAAGTGAATTCATTCGGAATGGAATCAATCTTTTTATTTTTTTTGCTCATAATCCGTGACATTAATATAATCATAATGAATGCATTAATGCAACGTTCACGACTGCCTAAGTCTCAGCCACTTCATTGCCCATAAGCGTAGGTTTTACAATATTCGAAGTTGCCTCTGGAAAAAATCTTTGAAGTCTATCCGCATCCGGCGCTTTCGTGACCCAGGAACCGATGAGCATCACTGCGGATGAAACCATCAACATGACGGCGGCGGGCATCATTCCGGAACCGCCAACCGTGTAATTGGGATTCTCCCAGCCTTGCAAAAAGAAGTAAACCCATAAGATCACCACGCTTGCGATGGAAGCCATCGCGCCGTACTTCGTGCTCCGTTTCCAAAAAAGCGCCGCAACGACGATAGGAAAAAGCGCCGCAAATCCGCTAAACGACCAAATGGCCATTCTAAAGATGCTGCGATTTAAAATCAAAGACAAAACGTACGCAATTGCCAGAATCAGGAACACGAACACTCGACCAAACAAGACTTGTTGCGTTTCCGTCATTTTGTCGTGAAATCCATAATGTTTGACGATGTCCTGAGTGAACATGGTGCCAATGGCAAGCGATTGCGAATCGAGTGATGACATGATCGCTGCGAACACTCCGGCAGCCAGCAACCCCGCCAAAAATTCGGGTGCATGTCGGCCAATCATGTTCACCAAAATCGAGTTCGAGGCCGGTCCTTCGAGTCCGGCAAAATCGATGTTCCCCAATATTCCCAGCAAGACGCTCGGCACCCACACGGCGGCAATACACAACGGATAAAAAACGATGGAAAAGTGAAAACTTTCGGCACGTTTTGCCGACAACCAGTGCATAAAAATATGCGGAAACATTCCAACAGATAGAGGAATGGTGGTGTATGTCAGCAATTTCAGAGGTTTGATCTTGTCTCCGCGAATCAGCAGTGCAGGATGTTTTTCAGAAATAACATTCAACGCCGAACTCAGGCCGCCCAATTTGTTGAGGATCACAAAAAAGGTGACGCCTCCGAGGGTCATGAAGACCAGCGTTTGAAACGTATTGGCCCAGGCCGTGCCGCGCAGGCCACCGTAAATCACGTAAGTCATGACCACGCCACAGACCATGAGTCCGCCCAGCCACTCGGGAACCCAACCGTTCGTGATCTGATTCATGGTGATGCCCGCACCCATGACGCCAATCAATAAGTATGGAATCATGAAACCGACTAAGACCAGAAATAAAACGATGGCCAGGGCATCCGATCCCCAGCGTTCTCTGAAGAATTGCACCTGGGTAAAATAGCCAAATCGTTTTCCCAATGCCCAGGCGCGTGTGCCGACGAAAAAGAACACCGCGGGCGCCACGATGGCTGAGCTCGAGGCCATCAACGCGAACACCCCAATGCCGGTATGATAGGCTTCACCTGAAGCGCCCAACAGCGCAAACGCAGTCATATGGGTGCCAAACAGAGACATCAGTAGAATAAACGGACCGATGGTTCGCGTCGCCACAAAAAAATCTTCGCCCGTGCGACGGAACAGCTTGTGGCTGATCAGCCCAATACTCAAAACCAGGGCCAAATAAACAATTATGATGCTTAGAGTTACGATTTTGATTCCTCTTGCATTTGCGGTTCAAGATGTTTGGGCCAGGCAAACTTGATCATGAGCGCGAACAGGACCGCTGCCACCAGACAATAGGCCACGTGATAAAATAGCCCGACCGGTAATCCCATGACCAATTCCGGATCATTCCAAAACCAAAGATCGTTGTGAAGAATGAAAAGAATTACGAGAGCACAATAGAGGAGCCATTTCGGTAAGTTGTTCATCCCACCAGACTTTGTCGATTCATCTTCCGAGGTAATTAAAAGCTATTTTTATAGAAAAATGAAAGACAGAAAAATCGAGTTTGGTAGCATCAATTCCGACGCATCGCATGTGCGTTAACTTAAGCCAATTTTGTTCCCAAATGGAAATTTGGGAACAAAATTGTCCTGGAAACTTTGTTTCGTTTCGTCAAAACCAGTTCTCGAAACGAAGTTTCTGAAGCAATTGCGTTCCAAAATCGAAATTTTGGAACGAGATGGTCGGCTTTTTTAACTTTGAGACTGTCTGGAATCCCCATCTGTTTAAGTTGACGACAAAACGAGGCATCGGGACGCTGTGAAGCAAAGGGCTGGTTCAAAAGATTTTTCTGTCCTCCATCTTTCTGTCTTTTTGAAAACGTAGGCACACGATGACTCTGCCGAAAGTCAGAGACAATCTCTGAGAAAAGCGGTACTAATTCAGCTCCAGTTTATAATCCTCTGGCAGATCGCACATTTCTGACATGGATTCGAACAACCCGTTTACATCTTGTCGAAACACGTTTCCGATCAAGATGTTCACAATATCGTTTCGACACTCCGGGAATTTTTTGAGAAATTTCCCGAAACTAAATTCCTTGCTGTAAAATGCATACACCAGTTTGCGAATCGCCCCCATTCCCTGGAGAAAATCCCGGCCAAATTTTCCCAACTGTGCCCCCGAAAAATCATCTCTCTCGAAAGCCTCATTGATGGAATCCGCCGCCAATTCCCCGGATTTCAAGGCCAGGAACACACCGGAAGAATAGATGGGATCGACGAACCCGAAAGCATCTCCGACGAGGACCCAGCCATCCCCGGCAAGTTGACTGGCACGATAGGAGAAGTCCTTGGTTGTTTTAACCGGAAAGAGTTGTTCGGCGTTGGCCAGGCGCGGTCTGAGTGCAGGACAGATTTCCAATTCATCTTCGAAGATTTTCTGTGGCGGTTCATTGCGATTTTGCAGAAGGTAATCCAATGAGCCCACAACCCCGACGCTCACCGTGTCTCTTGGCAGGGGAATGTACCAAAACCACGACTCTTGATTCTGCGTGTGATAGATAATCGTTGCGCCCTCGTCAACGCCTTCATCTCGTAGCCCGCCTTCAAAATGTGTATAGATGGATGCCTTTTTGAGTTTCGGCTCCGTGTGATTCATCTGCAATTTGCGCGAGAGCAAAGCACTCTGTCCCGAGGCGTCCACAATCACTTTGGCGACAAACTCCTGCACGGACTTGTCCGGCATTCTTGCCCGGACACCCACAGCCTTTCCGTCTTCAAACAAGACATCCAGGACACTCACACCGTGCCTGACATCGGCGCCCTTTTCTCGAGCATTTTCCAGCAACATTTGGTCAAACTCGCTCCTCAGCACCTGCCAGGTTTTCGAACTCTCATGCGGATTGTTTTCATAGAAGTAGAAAGGTGCCGAGGGCCGCCCACTTCTTGAGTAGAATTGCACGCTGTACTTTTTGGGAAACCCGCTTTGTTTCATTTTGTCAAGCACACCCAGCCTCTTTAATGTCCAATAGGTGCCGGGCATGAGCGACTCGCCGATCTTGAAACGCGGGAAATGCTCTCGTTCCAAAACCAGGACTTTATGTCGACTTTCAGCTACCAATGCGGCGGCAGTGGAACCCGCAGGTCCGCCGCCAATCACAATCACGTCGTAGTTGCTACTCCTGTCAGTCGAAGTCAATTGATGCGTCACCTCCATACTGTCCTATTTCTTTTGGGCGCAGTCTCCATTTTACATTGCTGTCTGCAGATGTGTTTTATACTGTGGCCTTGGCGGGTTATGAGTGCACTGCCTATCCCTATTGCGAACTTTTCAGGATTTGTGGGTTAGCAGTAGCGACATTCCGCTTCTGGCAAAACTCTGGGAGCTTTTGTCAAAATTTGTAGATCTGCAATGTCAAGAGTCATATTCTGAACCCTGTTTGTTGTTTGTTGTGACATAAGATACGAGTTTATTGTAGCTTAAGTTGAGTTACTTCCTGTATTGAAATAACGTAAAACTAGATCAGCACCCTTTCTTTTCAAGTCGCGGTCTGAACGAGATTTCCGCATTCTATGTAAAATAAATTTCACGAGCCATTTTCGTTCGCACACTCCTAAATATAGAGATTCAAAGTGAAAAGTCAAATCCACCATAAATGGCAAACGGATTGGCCGGAATGACCGAGTTTGAACCCTGACCGCTCCGGGTTTCATAATCCTGGTCTGTGATATTCTTGACATTTATGCTCCATTTCAGATTTCTAAATGAATAAGAAACGACCGCATCAAATGTCAAATAATCATCAATTTCGAATTGGTTGTTTGGAGAAACGAATTGGCTGCTGACGTAGCGCACTCCACCGCCGATTCCGAAACCGTTCTTGAATTCTCGCGTTGTCCATAAACTCAGGATATGCTCCGGAGCAAATGGGGGATTGTTTCCGGAGTGGTCGTCGATGCCCCCGGTATTATTGAATGCCCTGAACTCCGTCAACTCGGCATCGGTAAACGCGTAAGTGAAAAACGTGTACCATCCTGTTGCAGGCCGGGCATTCAGCTCAAATTCGAAGCCTCTGGACCGTTGATCGCCGCTTTCCCGGATGATTCCGGTTTCGTCCGGAATGCCGATATTTTCTTTTTCAAGATGATAAAACGCCAGCGTTGACGTCAATTTCCCGTCAAGCAAATTTGTCTTCGTGCCAACTTCAAATTGTGTGCTTTCTTCCGGCTGCCGGTCTCCGCTAACGAGGGTCGAGGGCGGTGCAAACGACTGGCCTGCGTTGATATAAAACGACAGCCTTTGAGTCGGCGAAAGCACCGCACCAAACATCGGATTTAGTTGTTGATAGTTTCTTTCCGTTTCTGAATCATCGAAGATCGGTATTCGATTTTCAAATTGCAGAAAATCGGTGCGTTCGTCATCGTAATCGATCACGTCGAAACGGGCGCCGTAAAAGAGCTTGAATTTGTCCGAAAACATGGTCTGATTGACCAGGTATGGCGCAAAAATCAAGCTCCGTGCATCCGCAATGGCGAACGGGAGTTTTGGCACTGATTCGAGAGGAGGTCCCTGTTCGGGAATCTGAGGCGCGAAAAGGTCAACCGTGTCGAGGTTCGTGGTTCTGAGGTCAAAGTCATCGGTATTTCTGGCGATCTCGAAACCGGTCAATAAGTTATGGCCGACCGCGCCCGTATTGAAAGAAAAAATCGCCTCAAGCTGATTGCCAAGAAACTTCTGATCGTCGTCAAGAAGCTGCAAAATTCTTGGCACGCTAAAACTACTTTGATTTTCCTTGGCTTCCCCAAGCAAAGTGCCATTTGTTTGCCAATCGAGCTCGGTAAAATAAACCTTGTCGCGCAGCGTAAATGATTCATTGATGACCTGCCTGTAGTCGAGACGAAATCTGTATAATTCCTGGTCTGAATTGTCATACGGCGACTGATACGATTGCGTCCGAGGGACATCAGGGATTTGAATGCTCTCCTCTCCCACACTTCGCAGCGGCAACCCCGAATCCGGGTTAAACTCGCTCTTCACGAATTCGAAATTGGCTGTGAGCGAACCTTTCTCACTCAGTTGCCACGAGACGGCCGGGTTAATGGCATAGCTGTTATTGTCTTTATCATCACGATAGTTTTCGGAATCCTGCCACAAGCCGTTCAGCCTGAATGCCACATTGCTGTTCGGAATGACAAATCCCGCGTCAACCGTGCCGCGGAACGTTTGAAAATCCCCGTACGATCCGGAGGCATTCATAAAGTTCGTGTAAACCGGTTGTTTGCGATTTAGATTTACCGCTCCGGAAAGTGGGTTCCCGCCATACAAAAAAGCACTTGGGCCTTTTAGCACTTCAATTCGGTTGATGTTGTACAGATTATAAAAACTCACTTCAGGCTCTGCAGCGCCATCGGTGAGCACCAGCCCGCTCGTTAGTGAATCGAACCCGCGAATCAGGAAAAAATCATGCACACCAAAACCACTCTGGACGTTGACGCCGCTGACGTTCTTTAATGCGTCGCTGAGTACAATGCCATCCTGATTCTCGAATAGCGCCTGGGTCACAATGCCCACGCTTGCCGGCGTTGATTGAATCGAGATAGGCATCTTTACGGCCACGGAGTTTACTTCGGGGATTTTCATATAGCGCGCACCGACTACCCGGATTGTATCGGCGAAGACGTAAGTTTTGGTGTCGCCGTCATCACCAAAGGTGACCTTTGGTATTATTAGAATACACAGGCAGATTGTGTACAATTGTATTTTTGCGATTTTCAACAATGTCATGCTGAACCCTCCTGAATTTATTAATTCGATCCTTGTTGATCTGACCTCACATCTAAACAGAGCATTTCTTTCTGATTTCTTACGTACAATTTGCCATTTGCTAATGTGGGCATGGTCCAACATCTGCCATGCAAGACTTGTGCGCTGGCCTTCTCTCGGTACTCAGTTGGCGTTGCCTCGACCAAAACCAGCATGCCTTTCTCACTTAACACAATTAAGTGACCGTCGGCATACAACAGCGAGCCTTTGCCATACGATTTGCGGTTGCCCTGGATTCTGCGCACCGCCCATTTTTCTTCTTGCGTCAGTGCGTTGATGCATTTCAAGGTACCCTCATCGAAGCCGTACAAATGATTGTCGATGAGAAGACTCGACGAGAAATGGTTGCGCATGACCCGGCTTCTCCACACTTCTTCGACGTTTACCGTTCCCTGAGCAGCTTTCATCTGCAATACCGCTGCACCGACATTGTATCCCGATGAAATGAAAACTTTATCCGGAGGGATAAAAATCGGCGTCGCGGCATTGACGTCGTAACTGGTGCGCCAGGTGTAGCTCCAGTACTTTGAACCGTCCTTTGGCGATACGGAAATCAAGGCCTTGCCCGTAAAAAAGAGATATTGCTTCACGCCATCCACCGTGACGGCGATTGGCGATGAATATCCGGGCAGGTCCGTTTCGGTCTTCCAGATAATGTTGCCGTTGTTCTTGTTGAACGCCACCAGTCCATAATCGTCTTTGCCACCCACATCCACCAAAAGCCGATCTCCGTCTACTAATGGCGACGTCGCAACACCCCATGTCGGAATCTTGCCGCCGTATTCATCATGCAGATCATGTCCCCAAACTTCTTTTCCGGTTTTGGCATTCAAAGCGTACAGTTTGCCCTGAGCACTGATTCCATAAACCAGATTGCCATCCACCGTTGGGGTCATGCGAGGCCCATTCCCGAATTGGTTACGGTATTGGGAATCCAGACGAAATTCCCAGATTTTCTCGCCATTTTTGGTGTTCACGCACACCATCACTTCTTCATCGCCTTTTCCGTACATGGTGTAAAGCCGTCCATTCACGACGGACATGCCGGAGTAACCGTCACCAGACTCGGTGCGCCAAATCACCCGCGGCCCGTCTTCCGGCCAGGACTTCAAGATCCCGGTTTCGTTCGAAAGACCGTCGCGATTGGGCCCACGCCACTGCGGCCAATCCTTCGGACCCGGCGCTGCGTCGGAAGCGTTCTGTAAAACCACTATAGACCATAACAGAGCGATCCCACCGATGCCCATAAGTCTGTAGATTCGTCTCTTAAGCATAAGTTTCTCCTATTAATTGATGTTTGTAGTGGGGACTGTCATGCCGTACGTCATTGATAATATACGTACTGACGCGCACTCTACAAACCAGGCTTTCATTAAAACCCTCCGGGGGCTGGAAACCCCCGGAGGTTGATGTGTTTACTTCAAAGCAAAGAAGTGTTCTAAAATTTCATCCGTGCGATAGCGCCAACTGCCCCAGCCGAATCCATCGCTGTATTCACCGCCGGCGACCGAATAACCTTTCTCCTTCAACAGCTCCACAAAAGCGCGGTTGAGGTCGACCCAACTGAGTCCGTTTGGATAGCTAAGATCGTACTTACCCCAATCCATGTAAATCTTAACCGGCAATTTGGAAGACTCGCGTACCATCTGCGTCAACTGGTCGCCGCCTGCAGGACGGTGCAAATGCGTGGACTGACCGGCCACGTTGCGGAACACATTCGGATATTTGAATGTGACATAAAACGCCGCGAATCCGCCTTCATCGCCGCCCATGACCGCGCGAGAGTCTGCATCGGCTTTGGTGCGAAACTTCTGATCGATATGTGGCACCAATTCTTCTGCATACATCTGAGCGTGCTGATCCCGCAGATTGCGTGAGTATTCGCGGAAACTCTGAGGCGCTTCCACAAACACCGCAATGACGGGTTGAATGCGTTCGGACGCAATCAGATTGTCCAGCGTGTTGGGAATTTGCTGACTGTCTTTTGCCTGTCCTCCATAATTCACATAAACCACAGGATAACTGGTGTTGCTGTTTTCATATCCGGTCGGCAAATAGACATGGACATTGCGTGTGTTGTTCAAGATTTTGCTCTCAAACTCAAAGGTTTGAATGGTGCCGCGCGCCACCCCTTCTTTCGGTTCCTGAAAATGAGTCGCCAGTCCGTCCCATTTCGGTATCCGCAGCTCCGACGCTTGGCCTTGCATGGTCGCGGGACCGCCCGGGGCGGTATGCGGGTTCAACGGATCCGTGATGACATGATCAAAATCCTTGCGAAGTTGGTAATTCACCCGAGCATCTGGTTCGAGTTCAAAGGAGCTGAAGAAAAAGTTGGTACCATCGATTCGGTTCAAAGCCACCTCTTGTCCGGCGTTAAGCATGTCGCCCACCACTGCTACGTCCTTGGCCTCACCTCGATAGATGATGTGCGCAAACCGATTGTCTTCAATGACGGGAAAGCGCTTTTGCGATTTCATGAACTCGTCAACCAGAGGTTTCTTCGCCTCACTCGAGGCTGATTGAACTTTTTTCACAAATTTAGCAAATTCGCCGTCCGGATTGAGCATCTCAATTTCCGGCTCATCCATGGTCAGTTGATCGACGGGTGCAACGTCGATTCTGGCGATTTCATAAAGATTGCGGGCATAGATGTTGCCGTATGCAAAACTTGGCGGTGACCAGGTCAAACCGTCAAAGACTTGCAAGCTCGCCCGCTCTTTATAATCTTCCGGCGAGGCCTCAGCAACATGCATCGTCCCTTGTTTGGTCAGAATAACCAGATGATCGTCGACGAGAATCAGGAAGCCATCCCCAGGGGGACGCGATTTCCAAACCGTCTCGCCGGTAGTGGGATCGACACAGGTCAAGAAGCGACTGCTGTAGCCATAAAGATAGCCGTCGTGATACACCGTGGTATTGTGCGTCTGTCGAATATTGCGGTTTTCCCAGAGTTTTTCAACCGCGTATTGCCCATTTTCTTTCGTGAGTTGAAAAAGCCCCGACCGACGAAAATTGTGGTTCAGGAAGATTTTGTCGTTGTCTACAACAACCGGATTTATGGCATTCCCATTGCCGTTGTGACGGTGTTTCCAAAGAACGTTTCCCGATTCCGGACTCACTCCGTAGACATGATGATCGGAAACTGAGACGATCTGCTTCTCGCCCAACAAATCTGCCACGATTGGCGATTGATAATTAATGGTATCCGATTCAGTCGACCAGAGTAATTCTCCGGACTGTTTGTTGAAACCACACAAGGTTTGTCCGTCAACGATCCCCGCTTGACAAAACAGAATGTCATCGACCACCACAGGCGAAGAACCAAAGCCATGGAAGGGTTCCAAAGGCTCCATCTCATTTTTGATGTTGCGAGCCCAAATCTTCTTGCCGGTCTTGGCATCCAAGGCAAGAAGCTGGCCTTTGCGCGCATAAACGAAAATCTTGTCGCCGTCAATTGTTGGCGTTGATATCTGACCGTTATGTGAACCGTCGTGTCCAATGTACGTGGAGTCGATCTTGTAGCGCCACAATTCGTCACCGCTTTCGGTATCAAATGCAATAACGTAATCAAAGGTGCTATCGGAAAACATGGTTACGGCTCGCCCATCGGCAATGGAGATACTCGAGTACCCGGACCCGAGCGGCTTTTTCCATGTGACTTCGAGACCATAGCCTTCGTCGAATTTGAAGACATCGGTTTGATGAGCCTTGCCATCCTGCTTCTGCCCCCGCCATTTCGGCCAATCCTTCCCCCGGTCGGAATCGCTGGCAACCGCCAATTGTCCGAACGTAAAGCTCAACATCAGTGTAAGTGAAAGCACGCCCAAACTTTTTCTCAGGCTCAGATAATCGCACGAACGTTTCATAAGCATCTCCCATTATTTGGTTAGGATTCGGGTTGATTATTTATCTTCGGGACTTCTGAAGTGGAAAGAATGTTTTTAAGATTTTATCTGTGCGGTTACGCCAATTTATCCAACTGAATCCTTCGTTAACTTCCCCGCCAGCGAGTGTGTATCCCTTGCTTTCCAGATAGTTCGCAAACCATTTGTTCGCCTTGCCGATGTCCCATGCCTCAACCGGACTGCGGTAATCGTATTTCCCCCAATCAAGATAAATCTCCAGCGGTTGTGTCTGTGCATCGGAAATCAGGGATTTCAACTCATTCTCCTGCTCGGTCAGCAGGAATGTGGATTGGCCGGACACTTTGCCAAACGTGCCCGGATACTTGAACGTGGAATAAAACGCGCCAAAACCTGAAAATCCCATCCCGATGTTGGCCCTTGCTTCGGGTGCCGCGACGGTACGATAATTTTCATCGACGAAAGGGACGAGTTCTTCGACAAGTGACTCAGCATATTTTTCCTTCAGATCTCCCAAGAATTCTTGCCCTCTGGCTGGCGGCAGTTGATGAATGAACACCACGATGAGCGGAGAAACACTTTTGCCAATGAGATTATCCAGCGTGTTCGTCATCTTGCCAAAGTTCTGCGCCACCGCTCCCCAATGCACGTAAGCCACAGGATAACTTTTGTCGGTTTCATCGTATTTTGGTGGCAAGTAGATGTCGAGCTTGCGCGAACCTTCCATAAAATTGCTCTCAAAACGCAACGTATCGAGTCGACCACGTGCCACGCCCTCAGGCTCTTCAAAGTGGTCCGGCTTAGTCCACTTTGGCATTGCGAGAGATGAGAACTCTCCAAAGATCGTCTGGGCGCGATTCGAATTTAGCGAGTCGGGAACGCTTTCCTCAAAATCTCTTATGAACCTGTAATTTACCATGGCGTCCGGTTCCAGTTTTGTTGAATAATAGAAAAAGTTCGTGCCCTCGATCCGTGTCATCGGTTCCTCGATGTCGTAGCCGAACATATGGCCGGCAATGGCCATGTCCTTCGCCTCGCCCCGATATACAAAATGAACCAGCGTAGCTTCCTCAATCACCGGAAGTTGTTCGTGAGAATCCATAAACTCGTCGATTAGGGCTTTCTTGTCCTCAGCCTGATTGACTTCCTTGATGAACTGTGCGAACTTCGTTCCCGGGATAAACACGTCTTTTTCGGCAATGGTTGGTAATTGCGCGCTTTTTGTGATGTCTAAGCACGCAATTTCAGAGAGGCTTCGTGTATAAATTCGGTTGTCGGCAAAACTAGGCGGCGTCCAGGCCAGCTCATCGAACAATTTCAAGCTGGCGATTTCCTCATAGCCCTCCGGACTGGCTTTGGCAATATGTAAGGTTCCTTTTTTCGTTTGAATAACCAGATGTCCATCAACCAGAATCAGAAAACCGTCGCCCGGTTGGCGGGATTTCCAAACGCTCTCGCCGCTGTCAGCCTCGATGCATGTGAGAAAATTGCCGCTGTAGCCATAAAGATGGCCATCATAATAAATTGGCGGGCAATACGTGCCTTTAATATTGCGGCTTTTCCAGACTTCTTCGGCGGAAAATTGACCTTCTTTTTCGGTCACAGAAAGCAGCATGGATTCCGACCATTTGTAATGCAGAAAAACCCGATTCTGATCGACCATGACAGGATTGATGTGGCCGAGTCCGCCCCCGTGTCTGTAATTCCAGATAATTTCCCCGGTCTCGGGCATCATGCCATAAACTTGTTTGTCGCCCACACATAGCAGTTGTGTCTGATCCCCCAAATCCACCGTGATCGGGGATTGATAGTGAATGGTGTCCGCGCCTGTGCTCCACAGGATTTCTCCGGTATCTTTATGAAAGCTCGTGATGGCATTTCCCTTGGTGCCGCCAGTCTCGACAATCAAGAACTTGTCATAAACGAGGGGACAGGTTGCAAAGCCATATGTGGGCACTTGCGCTTTATGCTCTTCCACCAAGTGAGTTGACCAGATTTCTTTACCGGTTTCGAGGTCTAAAGTAACCAACTGCCCTTTTGGTCCGAGCGCGATCACCTTGTCGCCGGCGATGACGGGGGTTGAAATCGGGCCGTTGTGCGAGCCATCGTGTCCGATATAGGTGGAATCAACTTTATGGCGCCATTGTTCGTCTCCGGTTTGTGCGTCAAAGGCAACGATGTAATCAAAGGTGCTATCCGAAAACATGGTCACAGCCAGACCATCGGCGATGGAAACACTCGAGTATCCGGATCCCAGGGGCTTCTTCCAGGCGAGTTTGATTCCGTAGCCTTCGTCAAACTTAAACACATCGCTCTGACTCCATTTCCCGTCGTAGTTTTGACCGCGCCAGCTTGGCCAGTCTTTTCCGGAAACTACCGGAGAAGCAAATGCTACTTCACTTAAAAACACAACTGAGACTAAATATAGTAAACCAACAGGGTATAAAAGTCTCCTCATACTTGGCTCCTCAAAAGTTTTAAGTTTCGAATAAGGCCGGCCTCGATGACCTTACCGCGGGCTTCTAAATTCAGCCATCAGAATAGACATGAGCTGAACCTTTGGGGATGGTTGCATCCTCAGGTGTATCGCGAATCGCGATATTTAGTGTGATAAAACTCGGGTAATAATTGATCAACACGAAGCAGGCCGGCACGCGTCAATTCAACTTTGTCCCGATCGAAGGTCAACAGACCCTCCTGCCGTAACTTCTCGTATGGTACTGAGAATTCCTCAGTGATCTCGACATCGAACTTCTTCTTAAAATAGTCCGTCTCAATTCGTCCCAGTTTCAGTTGCAAAATCATTTCGCGAACCAGTCGTTCCTCCTTTGAGATGGGGAAAGCACGGCTCAACGGCAATTGTCCGGAATCTAACGCCTCAAGGTAATCATTCCACGAAGCAACGTTTTGCATGTGGACGTTGCTCATGTGACCAAACGAGGCCACACCGGTGCCCAGCATGTCCGTGCCGTGCCACACCGAATCTCGGTAGACAAACTGGCAACTCCGTTTGTCTTTCACCATCGTGTAAGCACTGGAGATTTCGTATCCAGCCGAGGCCAACTCTTCAAATGCATAATCGTGCCACTCCCGTTTGGTTTGCCAATTCGGCACGTGAATCTCACCATTACCTTCGAAGAGCTGTTTTGTATACACCGTATTGTATGGAAGTTCCATCTGATAAATGGTCACGCTGTCCGGCTGCATGTCAATGGTTCTCTTGACGTTATCCTTCCAGCTCTCCCAGGTTTCGCCGACCATCCCGGAAATCAAATCAATATTCAACTGATCGAAATCAAGCACCTCAATCCAGGGCATCACTTCGAAAATCTCTTTCGAGAGATGTGCACGGCCATTTTCTTTTAAAATAAAATCGCTGAAGTTTTCGACGCCGAGACTCAATCTGCTGACGCCGACTTCTCTAATGGCCTCCAATTTGCTCTGTGAAAGCGTCCCCGGCTCGCACTCGAAGGTAACTTCCTCGGCGCTTTCCCAGGGCAGCACAGCTTTGACGCGGCTGACCAGCTTCTTCAAGTGCTTGGCGCTAATATACGAAGGCGTCCCTCCGCCGAAATAGATAAATTTCAAGGGACGTCCTTTGACAGAGGAAAGTTCGCTGTATAGTTCAATCTCTTTTGCCAGTCTATCCAAATAGCGCTCAATTTGGGAGGCATTTTTGTCTGTGTAGACTCGAAAATAACAGAATTTGCAGCGCTTTCTGCAAAACGGTATATGCAAATACAGCCCTACTGTGTTCTCAGGGTTGGGCTGTGAATTGAGCGCATTCAAAGCATTCGAAACATCATCCTCACTCCAAAATGAGTATGGAGGATAGTTTGACACGAAAACGCTGCCCACCTCCGTTTCTTTGAGATCCAGTCTTGATGTTGCGGGTTCCGGTTGCAAAGTTTCAGAACTGGTAGACATAATTCTCCTTATTTCTTTCCAAAACAGAACACGATTCCATCGTCATTTCCAATTACGAATTTCCCAGCATCGAAACTTGCAGATGAAATCAGGGATGCCGCGGTATCAAACTGCCAAATGGCTTTGCCAGAGTTGAGGTCGAGTATGTAAATGACGCCTCTCGCAGAAGCGACAAGAACTTTTTCACCCACAATGATGGGGGAAGATTCCACTTTAGATTTTGTCGTGAAATTCCATATTTCCTCGCCGGTTTTCGGATCCAAAGCATGAACCATCTTATCCCGACCTCCGACAACGATGATGTCTTCCGTAACCGCTGCTGAGGAATAGTATGGAAATTTTCGTTTGTCGTGTTCGTATTTCCAGATGATTTCACTGTTATCCAAATTCACGCACAAGACCTGGTTGCCGAATGTGCCAAAATAGGCTCGGCTATTTCGCACGGCCGGACTGGCGGCCACGTAGTCTCCCAACTCAATCCTCTTCACTTGCTGGCCGGTGCGAATGTTGATCATTCGGAAGTAGCCGTCACAGCCGGTGATGAACACCCGATCTTTGTAGATTGCCGGGGTGGCGTGCACATAGCCCTCGGACTTGAATTTCCAGAGCAAGCTGCCGTCTTTCTTTGACAAGCAGTATAGAAAATTGTCATAAGCTCCAAAAAGCACGCGATCTTCGAAAAAATTCGCCGAGGAGATGATCTCCCCTCCCGCTTCGAACGTCCAGACTTTCTCACCCGTCTGAGCGTTGACTGCATGGAACGTGCCAAACTCGTCGCCGAAGTAAACCGTATTCTTATAAAACGATGGCGACGATTTTATTCCCGACGTCGCCTGATATTTCCATTTCAGTTCGCCCGTTGCAAAATCGATGGCGTAGAGATGTTCGTCCAGAGAGCCGATGTAAACGGTGTTTTCTACAATGGCCGCTGTTGACTCGACGGCATCGCCGGTTTGAAACGTCCACAACAGCTCGGGCTGCTCCGGAAGCTGGCCCTCCACCACGCCGGTTAACTGTTGATTGCCCCGAAACAGATTCCAGCCGTCCGTATGCTTATCGGTCGAAGAATCGCCCTTTTGCGGAAAAATGGACAAAGCAAACAGCGGTATATAGTGACAAATTTGATGCATAGCAATCTGAAATTAACTCATTCACTCGTTATTGCAAATCACAACTCGTTCGTGAAGAAAGTCAAAAGCGCATCCCCTCGAGACGGGACAGAGATGCAAAGAATACGCGAAGTTTTCTCTTTTGCTTTTCTTTGCGCAACCTTAGCAGCTTGGCTTCTTTGCGTGAAAGCTTTTTGTTTATGTGCAACGATCTCACTCTTTAGACTAAACTAATAGGCTAGCTTGTAAAGCTCCAACAACTCCGCTTCATTCACACTCCGCGGATTAAATTTTCCGGTCCACTGTTCAACGGCTTCCCGGGCGAGTTGAGGTAGCTCATTCTCGTGAATCTCGAAATCTCGAAGCCGGGCCGGTAATCCGCCGGCATTCTTCAACTCAAAGATGGTTTCTGCCAATTGTTCGGCACCGTGACCTTTGTCGCTCAATCTCGCGGAGGACAGCAACTCGTCATAATGGCCGTTTACGACTTGACCGTTGAATCGAACCACATGCGGCAGCATTAGCCCAACCGCTATGCCGTGCGTGATGCCATAATGAGCGGTCAACGGATTGGCACAAGCATGTGCCGCACCCAGCATGGAGTTTTCGATTGCTGTACCCGCAAAATGGGCGCCCAACTGCATTTGGCCCCAGGCTCGAACATTTTCCGGCTCGCTCAAGACAATCTCATAATTAGCAGCCAACAAGCGCCAGGCCTCTTTGGAGAACATCTGTGATATGGCATTGCGTTTACTCGACACAAAGCTTTCGACGGCATGGGAGATGGCGTCCATTCCCGTAATGGCAGCCACCTCTTTGGGAACACTCTTGACCAAAACCGGATCGAGGATGACCGTTCGAAATCGCGCTTTTTTATCGCCGCAGGCCATTTTCCGGTGAGTTTCCTCCTGGGCGATGAGCGCAAAAGATTGTGCTTCGCTGCCCGTGCCCGCGGTCGTCGGTACCCCAATGGACAACAGCATGGGTTTGGTCGCCTTGCCAATACCCCAGTAGTCTTCCATCTTGCCGCCATTGGTGAAAATGAAATTGATGCCCTTGGCGCAGTCCATGGCGCTGCCGCCCCCGATGCCAATAATCACATCAATCGGTTCATGGGCTTTGGCAAAGCGTACGCCACTTTCGACGTGACGTGTAGTCGGATTCTCTTCAACATCTTTGAATACAATTGGTTCTATGGAAGCCTCTCTGAGCGAACGCTCCGCCCTTTCAATGTGACCCACCGCGATGATGCCGGGATCGGTGACAATCAAGGCCCGACGTGCGCCTAATTCCAGCGTGAGCTCACCCAGCCGGTCCAGGCTGTTTTCACCGAAAATGACTCTTGTTGTTGGCTTGTAATCGAAATGCATTGATTATTGTCTATCGTTTATTGATTAATCTTCGCTTCTCGTTGCTTCCTTCCCCCCGCCGTTTTTCGGGAGGCGACAAAAATTGCTGTGAGTTCCCCTGCTTCATTGAGCAATGGCTCAACCCGTTCTTTCTCTATCAATTCCTCATCAATGATAAACTGAAGCCAAAATGCCGACTCATCCACTTCCTCAATGACGATGCTCAATTTAGAAATAAACAGTCTTGTGGTTTGAGCTAAACACGTTGCTCTGTAATTGGCAGCAACCGATGTTGCACAGCGGATCAATTGTCCCTGGATATGATGTCTCAACTTAGTCGGCAGCAAAGCCAAAGCCAATTTAACGCATCGATGCGCAAACTCCTTCGACCTCTTTTGCAACGCTTCAAACTTCATTGGTCCATTTGGCATTAATTAATTATTATTCAATAGACAATTGAAACGCACGTTGGCGATACAGGTGCTCAAACAAATTGCCTTCGTGTGGTTGATCCCAACTGATCTTGCTGGTTGGAATGGCACCCAAATTCAGCCGATCAACGTTTGTTGCCGCCAGGATCTTCTGAATGAATTGCCTGTCTTCGGTAATGGCGGTCAGTACCAGGGTTTGCCCCATTTTTTCCAAAATCTCGTTTTGTGGCACTTCTACCACGCTGGCGAATGGAAACAGCAGTTCGGTGTTCGCCAGCGGATGCTCTGGCGAATCACACCACACAACTGTCGGCAGCAGAAATGTGCAGCCATCCTTTTCAACCAGCCGCTTGCCATCTCTGTATTTGGCTGTGATGTCCTCAGCCCCATCCTGACTAAGTCCGGCGTCTATGAGATTTGAAATTCGTTCGGCGACCGTTGGATTGACAAATGCCGCCAATTGAGCTTCCGGATCATCCATCGGTTTTGCCTCGATTTGTGCAAGACGTTTTGCCAAAGCCTCGGCAATGTCTCGCCCATGTGCGGGCACCCAAACTCCGGAAGCATTGAGACAGGAACGACCGCTGTTTATCAAGATAGAATCTACGATGGGTTCCGCATATTGTTGCCAATTCGCAATTTGATCCTCCCCAATCAGAACTTTGCTCCATCCGGGTCCGTGAATTTGCACGCGATGATCGTTCTGCCAGGGTTTGACAGTCGAGACATCGCCGAAAAACATGGAACGGCCACTGCGAAGCAGAATTTCGGTTGCCCCGGAATAGTCGGTTGGATAGTAACTGAACGCCTCACGCGGACAGCCGGCAGCGATAAATGCCTGAATGACCCGGTATGGCGTCCAGGGTTCCTGTGTGCCGGGCTTAAGAACCAAAGGCACCTTCAGCGGAATGCAGGGCAACCAAAGCGAATGCACGCCCGGCGAATTATTTGGGAGAATGGCACCCAACGCATTGGTCTGGCAGATATAACTCAGTAAGCGCTCATTCTGCTTTCCCCACCCCACATCCAAAATCTCAAGTCCCAATCCGCGGGTAAGCCCACCCAGAACGGTTTCCATCTCGTCGAGCACGAGACGAATTTTCTCCATATTCTTGCTGCACAAGACTTCCGGCATGCCACTGGTCGTCGAAAGAATTTTGATGTAATCCTCCGGCGATTGGGTCTCTCCGTCCAGCGGCAGGTTCTCGCGCATGAATAGATCGGCGGCGTTCTTGCACATCATCAGCAGTTCCTGCCCGGGCAAACTGTCAAGCGTATGTTTGTTTTCCTCAGCTCGTGCAAAATCTTTTCTGATAAGACCGCTGTTCGCTTGACTCAGCTCCGCAACGGTTTCGCCGGTTATGAAATTCTTTACCTGGAGAACATCCAGGCTTTTGTAAGGTTGTCCTGCACGTAAGATTGGGATATGCATTGCCATTGATTAATGTCTATTGATGATTGTCTATTCTCTATAGTTTTGACTTGTTTTGCGCAGTTTTTCGTGACGAAATGAATATCGAGGTCAGTTCGCCAAAAATGTCATTTCAGGTTAGACTTGATCCAGTCTCTTATTGTCGTACAATGCTGTTTAGCTTGCTTAACCGTTTGCTTGTCGTAGTGTGTCGGCCAGTTCACAGGATAACGACTTTCAATATAAAATGGATTTAAGAAGCTGCATGACTCATCGAGTACAGCTATCTTTGGTTGTTTTTTCCTGCAAATAGCCAACAGCTCCATCAAATCGTGAATTGGTCTGAACCTCAAATCATTTGCAACGATAAAGGCCTTGAGGTATTTTTCAGCCGCTTGCTGAAAATGAAAACATAAAGGGGCGTAGAAAGCAGTGTGATCAAAAACATCTACAGCGAATTTGTAGTCTTCATCTGCCTTCTGAAGCCATTCCTGCACTGACTTGGTCGGCATCGTACAAAACCTTACCCTCTTCAAAAATTTGTTTCAAAAATGGGTCGCCGATTCTTAGCCTTTCCTCAACCTCATCCGGGCGATAGACGATAAAATCAGTGGCAAACGAGTAACGCACCAGCCTTTCAAGCTCTCTTATCCGGTCGACACCTAATTCCGGAACATCCTTCTTGATGACGAGAAGATCGATGTCCGTCCCCTCTGTTACTTTGCCGCGGGCAAGGGAGCCAAACAAGATTACCTTCTCTGGTTTGTAATTTTGAACCAATCGTGTCAGAATTTTTTCAAGCTCACGAGTTAATTCTCGTCTGAGTGCCATCTTTTACCACCCATAGCTAAAAGTCAAACTAATACACCCCCACGACTACAAATTCATGAAATTCCGTGAACAGCCGAAGATTCGCAACCCCGTCCCATGGGAATGGGTCGATGGGTTCGGCGCGCTCACCCTCGTCCCGTTCCAGAAAGCGCGGCATGAAAAACTCTTTGGTCAAGGTCGTGAGCATCACGCGACCCGTTTCGCCATAATCCACTGCTTCGTCCGGATTTTTGGGATTGACCAACTCGAAGACCGCCCGTGGGTGCGGCGGGTAGTAAATGATGGCGTAATTGTCAATCGGATCAAACGGCTTGTTGACCGCCAAACCCATCAAGGTATTTCCATAGGTTGGCACAAACTCGACGCCCGGAACCAGTTCCTCACGCGCAAAACGGTGAAATTGTGCGTCCATTTCGGTGCCGCCGCAGAAAATGCCTGTGATGCCCGCTTTTTTCAAGTTGATTTTTTCACAAAGCGCCTCCAACAGTTTCGGAGTCGTGAAAAGACAATGAATGTTGTCATGCGACCGCAAAACATTTAGCGCCTGCCCGACGACATGTTCTTTGTACAACTCCAGTTCTTGATGCGCGCCACGTTTGATCAGCTTGTTGACCCACCTCGGATCCAGGTCTACGAAGAAGCAGATACCACCGCGGTACTGAGCCAAATGTTCGATGGCCAGCCGCAATCGGCGTGGTCCCGTCGGTCCGAGCATGAGCCAATCGCTGCCCTTTGGAAACGCTTCATCCGACAGGTTTTCGCCGAACATCTCATAATCTGTCTGGAAATCGGTAATGTTAATGCGGCTCTTGGGTACACCGGTGGACCCGCCGGTTTCAAACACATAGACCGGCTCTTGTGCAAAGGCTTTTGGAACCCATTTTCTCACCGGACCGCCGCGCAGCCACTTATCTTGAAAATGCCCCAAAATTTTGAGATCATCGTAACCGCTGATCTCTTTTCTGGGGTCGAAATCGAGATCCTTTGCATAATTCAGCCAGAAGTCACAGCCGGCTTCCGGATTGAAATGCCATTGCACGATTTCGCGCACGTGCGCATCGAGGCGATTGCGCGCTTCTTTGATCTTAGTGGTCAACGAATTGGTTTGTAATTTCATAAGTCTCGTTCATTTTAAACAGCGGTATTGTATTGGATTAATGGTCCTGCTTATCGGTCAAGTAAATTGCCTCTTCGTCTGAGATCCTATCTGTCCAAGTAGCGGTCTCCCTTTTCTTCTCAAGTTTTTCTATCTGTCGCAGAAGCTTATTTTCAACGTCATAGTGCAAAAGATCGATCTGCTTGAATTGTGCCTCTGTTATTTGCCCGGTTTCCTTCAATCCAATAGATCTTGTGAGGGTCTCTGCCAGTGAACCG
>JAABYK010000125.1:31957-40481 GCA_011775825.1 Candidatus Zhuqueibacterota bacterium
CGAGAGTCATATATCCGTGATTCTTATTGTGCAGCTTTGTATATTCAACCATAAACACCTCCCTTTCACCATTATTGCTTTTTCCCACATCGCAATCGCGAACCTGTCACTCCGTGCTATCCGCCAATTTCTTCTGCAGTCGTTCAAAGTTGTTTTTGTAGATTTTCACATTCGGATGCGACGTCGCCTGTGCCTTTTTGTAGGCAATTTCGTAGTTCTTTTTCGCTAATTCAAATTGCCCGTTGGCGTCGTATGCATCTCCGAGGCTGTCGTACACATTCGCCGATTCGGGATACCTCTCCACGTTGCGCTTAAACAAACGAATGGCCTCGTCGATTTCCTTCTGCGCCAACAGGCGATATCCGAGGCGATTGACGACGTTTTCAGGGGTTTCAATTTCATAGCCGAACTTTTTCGAAAGTTCAGCGTAGTGTCTGTCGAAATCATCCAATGACCCATTTTGAGCCACTTCTCTCGGCAAGCGCCAGTCGACGTACAGCGCTTCCAGACCGTCATAAATCGTCCGGTGTGGCGTGGAGCCGTGGTCTTCATTTTCCATAAAGCGAAAGTCCCAGCGGAAGCTTTCGGGGGCATGTTTTTGCAGAATTCGCACAAATTCCTCAGCCGGTACTTGCATGCGATCGCCTTCGTTACCGAGACTGCAAAAAAGAAACTTGTCGAAATCCGAATGACTTTTCAAAAGGTCCTCAGTGTCTCCCAGAAGCCGCTGGTTGTCCCACCACAAAGTCGGACTGATTGAAATGTAGGCGTCGAACACATCTGGTTTGGTTAAAAGCGCGTTGACAGCAAACAGTCCGCCGAAAGAATGCCCAACGAGCACTCGATAAGGATGAGTGCGGTAGTTTTGCTCCACGAAGGGTATGAGTTCGTCGCTGATAAACTTCAAGAAATTATTGGCGCCGCCAGCCGTGGGGAAGGTACTCGTCGTGTCTTGGAATCTCGGCGGCGTGAGATCGCGTGTCCGATCCGTATTCGGCAATCCCACCACAATCATCTGTGGCACACGATTGATCCTTGATAAAAATTGGATGATGCCGGTGACATGATGGAAATGGCCACCCCCATCCAACAAAACCATGACCGGATACTTCTGACCAGAGTGATCGTAGTTGGCCGGGAGATGCACCCATAACGTCCTATCCTCATCCAAAATTTCCGAAGTGATGCTAAGCCTCTCCCCGATGACAATGGGTTCCCGATGGTCGTTTTTCGCAAAAATCGACCCAGAAATAAGGGGAACAAGAATGAATATGAGTTTCTTCACGAGTACCTCCTTTAAAAATGTCCGGTCGTAAGTTTCATTCGACATGTCTACGTATCCTCAGTGCTTCTCATTGACCTCTGTGTCAACACAATAAATTCAAATTCGATCACATTGTGATTGCAAACAACTTCGACTGATTGGTGATGAACAAAGTTCCATTCTTTGCAACAGGTGTAGTGTAAACGGCATTCGCCATATTGATCTCGTTGAGCAGTTCTTTTTTCTTGCCAGCCTTCAGAATAGCGACGTCGCCGTCTTCGTCCCCGATGTAGACTTTTCCATCCACGTAATAAGGCGAGCCCCAAATGGCGGCAAAGGCATCGTAGGTCCAGTAGTGTTCGCCATTTTGAGCGTTCAGACAGTAAACGAACCCGCTCAAATCGGCAGTGTACAGAATGTCGTCATGAATGGCCACCGTCGACATACTGCGATTGTAGTCATCATAACCGCGATGCCAGACGACAGCAGACTCGGTGACATCGCCTTTTTGGGTGGCATCGATAACCCACAAATGGCCAATGCCCTCACCGTGTTCGGGATCCTGCCCGACTGAAACGTAAACTTTGTTGTCGTATATGACCGGTGTCGAAATGATATTGTTTTTGGTACCAGCCCCACCAAGTTCCCAAACGGCATCCTCCGGATTGCAGTTAAATTTCCAGATGTGTTCGCCTGTTTCCGGGACCATCGAGTAAAGCCAGCCATCGCCTCCCGGGAAAACCACTTGTGGTTGACCATTAACGACGTCATACGCCGGATTGGACCACTGTCCGTGAAGAATATTTTCGCCCGGTGAAGCGTCTTCCCACACCAACTCACCTGTCGTTTTGTTCAAAGCGATGAAGCTTGGTGCGCTTGGAGACGGAATGTTAATGTGGGTCTCATCCACGCCGTTTCCGGTCACGACAAAAACCAGGTCTCCGACAAGCAGAGGCGAACAGGTGGCGAGATTGTGCGGAAAAACATCCAACTCGTCGATCATGTCGTATTTCCAAACAAAATCGGCATCGATATCGGATGTGTACTCTTCATCCGTCACGGGGCCGTCGTTTTCACCATCGAGAAAGCCTTCCGTATCCGCGCAGACCACCTGGGCTCTGTTCGAAATATAATAAATGCGTTCGCCTTCCACGAACGGGCTGGAGCAGATGCCCTGCTGTGGCCAATCATTAACTCGCCCGGCCGCCAACTTATCGTGAGCGGCCTGCCAAAGAAACTTACCGTCGGATTCTCGAAACGCCATCACCACACCGCGATCGCCTTTCAGCTTCGGATTCCGTTCTGCTTGATTATTGGTTCCGACGAAAACCTTTCCGCCGATAATTACCGGATTGCCGTACGTTTGCGATCCCAACTGACCCGTCCACTTGATGTTCATTCCGGAATCCGGATCCCATTTTGCCGGCAAACCGGTTTCATCGGACACCATGTTTCGGGCGGGCGAGCCTCCCCACATGGCGGTTTCAAGCAACGCATAAAATCCAATCGTCGACAGAACTAAGAACCCAGCCATTAAACGAAGCAACTTGACTCCTTTGATTTTCAACATTCGTTATTTCCTCCTCATTCGCTTTTGGTTATTTTCACGTTGTCGTAAAAGATTTCTGTGGCCGAATCACCGTACAAAGCCGGGCTGCCATGCGTGTTCGGTATCGGATCCTCAGCCGTAATGATCCAGGCTTCAGGCTCTTCTTCGCCTCTCGGCCAAATTTTCCCTTTAATCGTTCCTTTGCCATCTTTGATGTCCACACGCATTTTCATGGTGTACCATAAGTCCGGGTTCCACTCGTAGTCCTTTTCCACCATCAGCCGTTCCAGCTCTGCCGGCCACATCCGGATTTGCAATTGATTCTTTTTGGTCATGAAGTCAAAATAATAACGATGCGAGATCAATCCCATATCCGGGCTGCGACGCTTGACTTTCGTCGCCTTCATATCCGCCTGAATCGTATAGCCGGATATCTCCGGCGGAGTCAGAAACAGATTATGGCGATTCAAACCACGACCAGATGGTGGTTTCATCAGCACTTTCTCGCCATCCAACTCTTTTACGATAAACTTCGATGCATTCGGCCAATACGGCGGATTTTCATCAACAGGAAAATTGTCAAAGTCAATTTCGATGGGCAAATTCGGCGTGACTTGCATGCGGGCACGGGACTCCAACCCGCCGGATTTTGCGACAACATATCCCGCTTGAATCATGGCGTTTTTGTCTGGGCGGAAGCGACCGTCATCGGTAATTTCACCTTGAAGTCCATCGAGGCTGTACTCGACCTCGCCATTGCCTTCACTTACACGCGAAAAACGATCAAACACCCTCACTTTGAAATTCACCATTTCATTCGCCCAGACCCAGGTTTCAGCCGGAATAATTTGAATACGAACCGGCTCGGTGCTGGGTGCGGCCGGCTCCGGAATCCTGACAACAGTCGGCCCGGTTATCTCGAATGCCGCATCCTCGTCACCCAGACAAAACAAGCCAGCCTCAGTCGCGAGATAGATTCGTTTATAAGCAATGGCCGGGGATGCGAAGATTTCCGCAGCACGGACTTCATTAAAGGGTATTCGATCACGGTCCAACGACTCGGCAGCATCTTCGCCCGGTTTGATCATGTGGAGCATGCCATTCACTTCCGTCGCGTAGATTTTGCCGTCAGCCCAGACCGGAGACCCTTTGCCGACTGTGCCGAGATTGAACGTCCAATATTCCTCGCCCGTTTGTGCATCCAGGGCCATCAAATCGCCACTATTGGTCACCACATACAACCGATCATCATGAATTAACGGTGAGGCATACCCGACATCGATGCCATCGTATCGCCATATCTCGTTTGTGCTGGTAATATCACCTTTGCCATTGGCATCGATGCAGACGATGCGACCAAGTTTCGTATTATCCAAATTCTCCGAACTGTGGCTGGCGTAAACTTTACCATCCTCCACCACAACCGAAGACTGGATCGCCCCTTTGCTCAATCGGAATCTCCAAATCTCCTCACCCGTTCGGGCTGCAATCGCATAGATGGCGCCATCCGGCGCTCCGGTAACCATAGTTCGAATTCCGTTTATCACGGTAAAAACGGGATTGGAATAATTGGTATTCTTGGGGGTCGTCTCAAGGTAGTGCTGCCAAACCAACTCACCGGTACGTTTATCATAAGCATGAAATCGGGGATGTGGCGGCCCTTTTTCGCCCCAGGCAGCCCAGGTCCAGAAACTGATGTGGACGAGATCTTCATCGACGATCGGTGTCACGGTTCTGCCGCCGTAGCCGGAGAACCGATGAAATTCCTCAACCAGGGAATGCCGCCAAATGACGTCTCCGGTCTCACCGTTGTAACAGGTTAGGAGTCCCTCAACAGTGAAGGCATAAACATTTCCGGTCTCTTGATCTCCTTCCAGGCTGGCCCAGCCCACACGCGTAAAAGGAATGGTGGTATGGAATACATTGGATTTTTCTTCCCAAATAAGCTCACCATCTTCGGCGCTATAGCAGGCGATCACACGCTGCATATGCTTACCTTCACCGGTACGTCCAATGACATAAACTTTGCCGTTCATGACGATGGGAGTCGAACGGCCGGTAAATTTCACGCGCCAGATTTGATTCTTGCCGTCCACAGACCAGCTTGAAATCAAACCTGTTTCAGGTGAAACGCCATTCCGGTACGGCCCACGCCAACTCGGCCAATCCGCCGAAAAAGCTGTTTGAGAACTGAGTCCGAAGAACAAAACGGTCGCTAAACACAAAAACTGAATTTTCTTAAACATCCTCTCTCCTCTTGATTTTTGATCAACAATTTCCAAAAAGGAATTTCATTTTTACAAAAAAGCTGTTTTCAAGTTTCCATTTAAAAACAACCGAGAAAGGGGAACACTACAAGAAGCCCGACTAGTCCATGCTCATTTCCTCCCATTTTCTTCTGATTCTGCACATTTAAAAGAAATAAAGTTAATACATTTGGAGGAAAAAATCAAATCCCGACTCGAGTGTTTCCCCAACCTAATCTTGCTCTCGACAAAAAGTAATGAAGTCCGTTACTGCCGGTTTTTCTCCGAAACCGCGCACGATCCGTGCTATCTGACCACGGTGGTGCTCACCGTGTAGCGTCAAATGCATTAGCATATCCCTGAGGGGCGTATAGAAAACCGTGCCTTTGCTGTTCCGATAACGCACAGGTTTGTGAAGTTCTTTTTCTGAATTGACACGGAAAAAACTGCGGTACAACTCATGATTCCCTGGCACGAATTCCCCACACTCGTGTAGTGACAATTCCGGCCAAAAGTCCTGCGGCCAGGGGTCCTTACCGCTCACACGCTCGTGGTAGATTCGTTCAGTCGTGAGCACGTGCGCGAACAAGCGAACGGCGTCCTCTGAGGGTGACCCAGCTTGAAGCGAAGCCAGCACGCGGCGGTTAGCCCAATGCGCATGCTCAAACAGATGTTCAAGGAGTTCTTTCACGTTCGTTTATTCATGGTGTTTGGTATATTTGCTAAGTATAATAAACGCAACCATCAGACTCAATAAGTTTCCATAAGATGACTTGACAGTGCTGCTCTCTACACTACAACCTGACAACATTGTGTTTTTTTAGCAAAGTTTTTTAGCCACGGATTGACACTGATGGAACACGGATTTGGTTTTCAGCTTTTTGAACGGACTGTTTTGCAACCGCTTGAAGGCATTTTGCAAATTGTCTTCACAACAACCAATTCAAAAATCCGTGAAAATCCGTGTGCATCCGTGGCTCAGACTTCAAGGGCTTTTGGTTGCGGCTTTGCCGCGCTGTGTGCATCTGTGTTAAATCAGTGTAAATCCGTGGCTTATTTTTTGACTAATTAATTGCTTACCCACTCAATTCAATATAGAACCACTATTTCTTCTGGAGCTTAAGGTTAAATTCGCATCTGAGCACGCCATTTTCATCTTTTTCCAAAGGTCGAATGTCGGCAAATTTGCCCTTTTTCGCTTCTCGCAAATATTCTGACTCGCTGATGTGCGGATCGCCTTTAAATTCAAGCCTGAAACGCTGCGCTTTATATCCGGGACCGGAAACCACATAATGCACATGCGACGGCACTCTGCTATTTGGATAAGAGGCCGGTTTGATGGTGCGATACTCGTACTTGCCCTTGGCATTGGTGATCATGGTTCCGTTGATGCGGTGTTGATTTTCGTTCTTTCCGCCCCTCGAATAGTATCCTTTCGCATTTGTGTGGTAAACGTGGACTTCGATGCCCTCAAGTGGGGTCTCTCCATCAAAGCCGTATACGGTTCCGGAAATAATCATCGGTTCGCCAGGTTCATCTTCTGACACCAGTGTGATCTTCCATTTTGTCTCGTCCCGATTCTCATCCCCTGAATTTTTGGCCAGATACTGACCAAACAGAATGCTTGCCCCTGTAAAAACAACGGTTGCCAAAAGAAATAATCCACGAACGTTCATACGTGTCCCCTCATAAATTCGAGTTTTGTTTTGATGACGAAATTCACAATATATTTATTTAGTTTTTTTAAAATTGGATTAAGCCGACCGCTCAGCTTTGTGAGCGATATTTATCCAGGTATGTACGTGCGGCGACCCTCTGAAATACCATACAAACGCCGGCCCCTCCAATTTCCAGCGATCCCATATGCCGTCTTTATCAGGCAGATCGCCATCTTTATAAAAGCTAATATGCAGTTTGTCCAATCCGCCATTGGCTTTGATGGCTGTCATGGCTTCTTCAACATCGGATTCCCGATACGGCTCCAGGAGCGCACGCAGGACGTATTCAACCAACGCCTTTTGATCGTCCGAGAGTTGGCTCACAGGAATTCCCGCAAATTCTCCGTTTTCACCCTGAAGTCGGACAGTGGAGGATCGGTCTGCTGGCGATTCCCTCCGAACCAACGCCTTCTCTTGCTGATTGCCATCGAGTGCGTAGTAGACTTTGCTGGCCAGTCGTGACTGATGCCACCAGACGTTGCCGGGATGATCCGGGCGTTCGTAAAACTCAACGGCATGTCCGTAGAAAAGTGGGCCGCCAAACACAGCATTTTTCTCAGCGCCGCCGTCGGCCCGAATGGTTTGGTGGCGTCCAGATAACACAAACGAAAGCTTGTCGTGGCCATCGTCGAACAGACAAGCGGAATAATTTTGCAGACCGCCCATATCGTCCTTCATGGCCCGCATGATTTTTTCATAGCCTTCTTCGCTGGTGACGCCTTTCAAGATGGCTCGAATCATCTCCTTCTGGTCACTCGAATAAATCTGCCCAACTCTTTGTGACACCACGCGCCAGTTGTTGTCCACGCGTAGACGTCGAGAATCGTCCCAGCGGAGCAAAAGCAATTTTCGCTGTTCCCGGGACAAACTATCCTTTAGCGCTTTCACCATCTTTTCTGCCGGTTCATTGGGGCCACGCGCCAATGCAGGCGGAAGCGTAACGATATATGGAGCTACAGTAAATACAACGGCTGCTTTGCTAGTCTTTCTTAAAAACTCCCGGCGACTCAAGCCGGTTGAATTCGGCATTTCATATTTTGAACCAGCAGCGGGTTCGCAGTCCGGACAGGTTATTTGATTTCTAACAACCATGATATATCCTTATTTTTTCTTCCATATTACATAATCAAGTCGGCATAGTTCATCGACACTACGCATTGATTTCTCAAAAGTGGCCCACTTTTTTTGACTCTGAGTCACTCTAATTACTTGATATTTCTGAAACCTCAAGTTGAATCGTGAACGGGATTACCAAAGATTCTTGTTTTTGATGTTTTCCGTCTGAATTTAGAACCTCGTGCTCAAACAGACTTCGTAGGCTATTTCCGGCCAGATCTTCCAGTGCCGTATTCACTGCAATTTGATAGTCCCCAACCCTCCATGCTGCGTCGGGCGTAAATTCCAATTTGGTTTCGAAATCCGAAATTTTGATCTTTCCCAAAACAGGTTCGTGCTGCTCATTTAAAATGCGGATCATGCGCTTCAAGAGCGCGTGATCCAGAGACTCCGGAAAGTTGAGCGCAAGAGGCACGTTGGTGTCTGCCCGTGGAATGTCTAAACGCCACTCACGATGATCCGGCGCAAGTCGATCAGCAGTCACGGCTTCAAACTCCTTTTCAAAGCCCTTCGTCAACGGCATGCCGCTCGCATCTTTCCAACTTCGATCGATGATCAACCGATAGGTCTGACCTGCTTTCAGTGGCAGTCCCATTTGCAAATTTGGGCCAACTTCGCGCTTGATGCGTCC
>JAABYK010000125.1:40521-65075 GCA_011775825.1 Candidatus Zhuqueibacterota bacterium
GTTGAAATTTAGCAGGCGGATGTGACGATGCACATCCGCCTGGCTCATCGGTGCCGAGAAGTAAAGGTAGAATTTCAGCAGATTTTCGGGCAACTGATGGCTGGTTGGATAGACCGCTTTCACAAACGTTGTCGCGTTTGCCTCTTTTTCGGGAATTGAAAACGAGTGGTCGACAAAATCGGTTGTTAAACTGATCCCACTAATGTCGATCAACTTGTTCAGATAAGTCAAATCCAATCGGGTAAAGTATGTCAACCCTGCCTCAAATTGAAATCTTGGCCGGAAGCGGATGACGTCGCCATCGATTTCATACCTTCCCAGCATCGCCGGCTTTTCATCCTGATTTGTCGGAAATGCATCGCCGGTAAAGGTCGGCAAAAGGGTTCGCCACTGCCTATCGTTCAATTTGAGTTTCCGCAATTCTGCAAGCAAATCTTTTGGCAATTTCCTCACCTCAATAGTGCCGAAATCGGGACTTTCGGAATCGTGCTTCAAATGGATTTGCGGCGGGCTTTGCGCCGCCTCGCCCGTCCGAAAGGGTTTCGCTGTCGAAGATTGGATTGCCCCTTCGGTTTGCACTTCTCCCGGGCCACAGCTTAGCACAAAGCCTATCGCCGCAAAATGGAGGAGGAGAGGTAGGACAAAGTGATCATTTCGTTTCATTTCGTCTCGTTTCTTAGAATCTCTGAATTGAAAATGGCTCTAAATCCATAGTGCCGCCGGGCAAACGTCGCAAAGCCAGGACATATTCGGAGTTAAAGTTATCCAATTGTTGAATGCCCGTGCCAGCACGAGGTTCGTATTTCACACCGGCAAGGTAGCCCTCGACTTCTTCGGTAATGGAGCCATCATAGCTCTCAACGTCCTTCGGGTCAACAATCATAAACGGCAGATTGCTGTTGGCAATTAGGATAAAGTCGTCCTCACCTTTTTTATATAAAATCATGTCCAGAGGATAATTCCCGGAACCAAATTCCGCAACCGTCCTCCCTTTGAGGTGTTGCCCGTTTTTCAAATCGGCAACGGGCAACGTCACCAATGGTGTGCACAGATACGCCGCCAGCAAATGAAGTTGATTGTCAAAGTCGTAAGGCAAAAACGTCCGGATGGGCGCGTGCGTCTCGTACTTGCCGTGCGCACCGTGGAAAATCTCGATAGTAGTGGCAGAAATGTGGTCTTTGAACGGAAACGGGATCTGCCACATGGTGGAGGCAAATTCCTCGTTTGAAAGTCCGGCGACAAATACCTTGCCATCGGAATAGGCGATGTCGGTGATGGTGTCCACCCGAAGACTCAGGCCTTTCTTCCAGCGATGCTCTTTGCTTTCATCAACCGGATTCGGTAAACTTGCTTTTGCATACTTGACGCTTTGCAAACTCGCCTCATCAATATCACCCTCCGGGGTAATGCGCAAAAGGATGCGTGCGTCGTCAAGATCGTTTGGCAACTGCCACTTGCTGTTCCATTGGCTGCGCCCTCGCGACACCGCCAAATAGATATTTTGCGATATCGGATTGACCGCCATATCGTGAATCAAGACCTGGTTGACCGTCGTACCCAGCAGACTGGCAATTTCCCCTTCGATATCCGAAATTTTCGGAGGCTCTGCGTTGTTGCTTCTCGCCTGATCATTCAGATCGATAGCAAACACCGCCCCGCCTTTGGAATCACCGATGAACAAAACGCCATCCGGACCAAATGTTAGAACACTCATCGATTGGATGTCCGGTGTGCCCGGCATGAAACCGCTTGTAAGTCCGGACGGATTGGTAAATGTGCTTTGCACGAACGCGCCTGCCAATACCACAGCAATGATGACAGCCGACAAGAAAGTTAGTCTTTTCATAGCGAGCCTCCTGCTTTTCAATTAACTTAACCCTGACTTAACTGACAGGGGTTTGGGGAACACATATTTCAGGCACAAAAAACAGGCAAAACCCTGTCAGTTATTCCGTAAACCAAATTGTGAATCAACACAATTACTCGTCTTTTGTACCACTGAGTTGCGAAGAGTTCGGTTGCGGAGCGATGGTCAATTCAATATGATCATCCTCGGTTTTGATTGATTTGATCTCATAATATTGGCCATCCACCAGAAACGCTTCGGTGACAAAATATTTCTCTTGAACTACCTGGTTGCTTTCCGGGTCAAACACTGTCATGTCTTCGAAGTACTTATTCTTATTCAAATCAATCCTGAGCTCATTTTTGGACTGAACGTTGGGATGATCATCAAACGTGGGCCGAAGATACCAGGCAGATTGAATGCCTCCATACAGTGCCACCGGGTATGTCGCGTCACCGAATCTAGCCTTGCCGACCCAGAAGTTTTCGTTGAAAAACTCCAGGAAGTTCTTCTCGGGATGGTAAACCAGGAATATCCCGAATTTGCCCTGCCGGGTTTTGCCATCGGAGCTAAATTCGTAGTCAACAAAGGTCTGCGACTTGAAGTATTTGGCATATTCCCATTTCGAACTGCCTTCGTAGTGATATTTGGCGGTTTTCTTCGTGATCTTCAAAGGCTTCTCATCTGTGAAGTCTTTGTCTCCGTCGGTATCCAGGTAAAACTCAAGCTTCCCATTCGGGTTCTTGCCTTTGATGACCCAACGCTTCTTGTAGGAAACATCAAATATACCAACTGCGGCATATTCCAAATTGCTGAGATGCTTGGGCAACGTACTATCGCAAAACAGCTCGTTTTCTTCCTGCTTGGCTGTGGTCACTTTTTGAAACCGTGAGCCTGCCGCCACGGAATGGATGCCAAACTCTCCTTCGCCATTCAAATGTTTCTTGAGTTTGATGGTTTGAATACCGTCGGAGTCAGAAAGTCTACTTGAGCTTTTGGCCATGGGCAGGAGAAAGACCGCCCAAAATGCAATGGTTGTGTATGTAAGCAAAAGATTCGATTTCTTAATTTTTGATATTCTGGTAATGTCCTGGATGCGATCCCTGAACTTCTTCTTATGATTTCCGAAGCTGGGAAGCATTTCCACACCTTCTGTTCCCATGAGATTCAGCTTCAACACCGACAACATGCTGCTGCCGTACGCCTTGGGAGAAATCGTGCCGTCCGAAAGCACCAGTTCATCACAAATGCGTTCGCGTACTTCGTTGAGTTGACTGTTGAGCAACCACACGACCGGATGATAAAAGTAAACAAGCTGAACAAGATTCTGTATTTTAACCCACAGATCGTCCCAATGTTTGACATGCGCCAATTCATGCGCAATCACCGATTCTACGGTCGCGGAATCGGACTTTTCAAACATGACCTTTGGCATGTAAATAACCGGTTTGAAGATGCCGAGTGTGAACGGTGAGAGGCAACCATCCGAAGTGACAATCTTGATCTTGCGCTTGATCTCGAAACGATGACTCCACGAATCGACGATGTCACCAATTTCCGCATCTGTGACGGCCTCTGACTTCCGGATCATGCGACGATAATAAACATATCTTCGCAGAAACAAGACAGCAAACACAGAGGCACCGGCAAGCCAGGTTAGGAACAAAATTACTTCCCAGGAAAATACGGGAAATGACGACGTGTCTTTTGATGGACTCGTCGGAGTTGCCGCAGTCGATTCGATCCGGTTTTCCTCCCTCAATGAGGTTGATTCTGAGGTTAAACTTTGAGCCATCAGGTTCTTCGGTTCGTCCTTCTTTGTTTCAATGGCTTTGTCTGTCTGTTCCGATTGAATGGGGGCCACTTTTGTAAACAAGGCCCTGGCGCTAAAATTCGAGGACAGGTCCGTCGGCAAAACCAACCTGAGAAGCACCAACGTCCAAAGCCCGTAATGCAGAAAAGCGGACCGCTGCCTCAGGAGTTTGGTCAAAACAAACACGATTGCAAACAAGATGGTCGAAAAAACAATTTCTTTCTGTGCAAACGCGAGGAAAGCGGAGCTTACCCCCTCTAACACTGCGAACCAATTGGAAAACATGTCAACTCTCCTCCAAACGTTAGAGATTTATTTGTTTTGGGAGTCAAGAAGCTTGCAAAGCTCTTCAATCTCTTTGGGAGTCAGCGCTTTGCTGCGGGCAAACAGAGAAACCACCGACCCGTAATCCATCTCCAGCACGTGGTCTGCAAAATTGCGAACGAGCTTCGCCAATCCCATGGGTTTGGTAATCAATGGTTCGTAAAGAAACACACCGTGAAAATTCCTCCGCGACAACAAGTTCTTATTGACCATCCGATCCATGATGGTTTTGGTGGTGGAATAAGCCCAGTTGTAAGTAGGGCTAATCTGATCGTGGACTTCACGGGCGCTGAGTCGGCCATCTTTCCAAAGAATCTTCATAATGTCGAGTTCGGATTTGGAAAGTTCAGGAAGAGTACGGTCTTTCATGTGACTTCCTTGAGTTTTTGTTTCGGCTGATTTTGATGACAGAGGTCGTTAGGCTGTTACAGTTGTAACAGAAAAAATTTGTGAAGTTCTACGAATATTCTGGTTTCATTGTTTCATCTTCTGTGGGNNGCGCAAATCCGGAGACTTAAGACTGTCCAAAAAGTACGGCACCCAGCCCTGCACGTCATGCTGAGGAGTCGAAACATGTTTTTAATTGTCTTGATCATCCTTCGACTTCTCAGGATAAAGAGAGTTAGACTTTTTAGACGGCCTATCGTCTTTCACAACAGTTTCGTTAAAATGTGGCGATTAAAACAGCATCGAAGAGAGGAACCATTCCAAGAAACGTGCGTTTAAACAAACGCTATTTGGGGACGACAGGCTTCGACGGGGGTCGAGGAGCTAGGAATAGCATGTCGAGGTTTTTTCAGGTCCTCGTAAAACAACTGAAAGCAAAATGTAAACGCAGATAACTATGCGTATGCTTTGGCTGCCTAATTAAATTAGGTAGCCCGTTCGTTTAGACCTGGCCACGGGGTCTAAATTGAACGTCGATGAATGTGGCTATGTTGTCAGTCTTGCCTGAGGACTGATAATGAACCATTTCAGGCTGGCTTCTGCGGGTTTTGTTTGTTGAACCTGCAAAAGTGAGATTCAATCAACAAACTAAGCATGTAGAATTTCTTAGTGACTGTCCTCCGGACGTGGGTTCGATTCCCACCGTCTCCACAAGTTTCCTTTCCCGCTCTTCTTATCGTCCATTTTACAGCACAGCCTCAAATCGGTCATCAATATTGCTCCTCTTGTTAATCGTTTGTTTAACCAAAAGTTAAGTTCAAACTGGAGTGCAAAAATCTGCGAAGCCTATTTTTGCCGCTGGACGCTTCTGTAAAAATACGTTCGCTACGCTCACTGATTAGAGAATTTAAGTACAGGGCAAGTGAAGGTTGAAATTGATCTTTCCGGAAAAAGTCTCAGACAAACTGATCCATGATGTACTCGGCGGTCCGGATGGCGTGGGCCACCATGGTTAAGGTCGGATTGACCGCTCCCGTCGTCCCTCCGAAGTTGCTTCCTCCCAGCACAAACAGATTTGGGATTTCGTGAATTTTGCCATACTCATCGACGACGCTATTTTCCGGAGCCGTGCCCATGCGAGTTCCACCCATATGATGGGCGCCATTGTCGAATTCATTGACCTCATCGAACTCCATTTTTTCTCCATCGGTCGCCGCGGCAAACCGGTCATAAAGGTCCGTCGCAAAGCCGTACGTTTCATAATCGAACTCTGAGGACTCGTAATGGATATGGGCGTAAGGGTCGCCGAATCGGTCCCGTTTTTCAGACAAGGTGATGTACTTTTGGGGACTCGGCGCCGATTCCGCGTGCATGATGATCCCCCGTGAATAGATCTTCGCCTTCAGTTCCTCAAAAATCTCTGACGCGGATCCGGGCTCGGTGAGGATTTTTCTGAAACCGGGCGTGGACGCAAATTCTACTTTAGTCCCGCCGTGCTTTCCGCGAGTGGGCGGATCCATAAATTGGTGACTTTGACCGGTGATCGGACCAATCCGGCCTGGATAGAGTTTCTTTTTGTATTGCAGCCGGCCGTGCCACAGATGGTGAAACGTAAAATGCTTGCCGACGTGTCCGCCCTGATTGCCAATCCCGTCCGGAAAGCGGCTGTCTTTGGAAAGCAAAAGCAACCTCGGGGATTCAATGGCGCCAGCGGCAACCATAATCAGGTTCGCCGAATGCTCTTTCTCCTGCCGTTCATCATTACGTTGATAAACAAGCGTTTTGGCCGATCCGGAGCTATCGAGGGCAATCCTTCTAACGGATACATTTGTGTGCACGTTGCAGAGACCGGTTTCCATGGCGAGTAAAATATGATGATTCGGGGAGTAGCGCGAACCGATGGGACAGACGTCGCACGTGCCGAAGTTGACGCAGGCATCCCGCCCATCGTAGAGTTCACTCGTTCTCGCCTGTGGCGTGGTGTGGAGTACGATGTCGTGCTTCGTAAGTCTTTCCGCGAGCAGAAGGTCGTCATAACTCAATTCAAACGGCGGCAGAGGGAAAGGCTGCGACCGCGGTGGCGCGAACGGGTTATCGTCATCTGTGCCTGCGATGCCCAACAACCTCTCGGCTTTGCAGTAGTAAGGCTCGATATCATCGTAGGAAAGGGGCCAATCTTCGCCAAACCCGTACAGACTTTTTGTTCTGAAGTCATTTGGAAGCATTCTCGGGGTGATGGCTGCCCAATAGGTGGAACTCCCCCCGACCAGCATCCCGCGCTCCAATTCAACATTGTGCTGGTAATCGCCGGTAATCGAATGATTTTTGATGTCTTTGGGAAGTTTGTAAGCGGGATTGCCGTACAAGTAAAATATTCGTTCGGCGAATTGGTCTGTGTGCGGATAGGGGTAATCCGGGCCTTTTTCGAAAATGTCCACCCGGTAGCCCTTCTTGACAAAAAGATAGGCTAAGGTTGCACCGATGATACCCGAACCTACAATCGCAACTGACTTGTTGTTCATTAGCATTCCATATTAATCGTTCATTGGGAGAGCGTTCGCGGAAGGCGATTTTCGACATTCTTCCAGACCTCTGGCCTGTCCCGGCCAGTACCTGTAGCCGAGCAAAGTCCACGCATCGGTCCGGCTGAACAATTTCAAGATTTCTTGAATGATGCGCCTGTGGTAGACAATATGGTGTTTCTTCTGACTTAGAGACTTGCGAAGATGGTACAACCAACCCGAAGGGACAAATTCATTCAAAATGGATTGACGTTTTGAAAGTTGGCATTCGACAAACGCTTGCCCGAATTTGTCCTGCGCTAATTGCTCCAGTTCGGCCGTGAAATTTTCATACAATGCCTTATATCCCGGCAGATTTGCTGAGCGCCATTCGAAGTAGATTTCGTAATTGTTGGGTTCCACGTCGTAGTCCACAAGCGCTGTGGTTGCCGAGAGTAAGACGTCGAGTGTTTGGGAATTTAGTTGACCGACTTCATCTTTCTCGAACACCGGCTTGGTCATATTTCGGTAAACATTCCGGATGTCCACCCGGCGCAAGAAAACGAACGCGCCCGCCGTTCCTGCACTCGCGGTCAAGGCAACATACTTTAAGAATCTCCGTCTTGTGAGCTTCATGGTCTATCTCAAAATTCCGTAACCAGAAAAATCTTTACTAAACTTTGGAAGTTTAGTAAAGTTCCTTGCTCCTTAAGATACTATTAACTATAGCCATAAGCATGCGAATTTGGCGATTAAATATTCTTCGAGATTCTTTCTGCAAAGCACTAAAAAATCAAAAATTATAAAAAAGTTGCAAAAATGAGTATTTTTACTAATATAAATAGACTTAATGGTTAGAGATGTTAAATTCACATCAGTCAAAACCCCACCTTTGTTTGCTCACTCGAGTTTTCGACGAGGTGGCCATTATGAAAGGAGAAGTGCGGTGGAACTCGATACATTGACCAATTTAACAGAGGAGCGCTTGAAAGTCAAGATATCACGGCAAGATAAATCGGTGGAGTCGCTTGCCGATGATGTGGTTGCCGGCCTTTCGGCCAATCCGAAAACGTTGCCCCCAAAGTACTTTTACGATAAAGTGGGATCTCGAATCTTCGAGGAAATTTGTGACCTGCCGGAATATTATCCCACACGAACGGAACTGGCCATACTGGAAAACTACGCCGATGACATTGCGCGCCAATTCGACGAGCCGATTAGGTTAATCGAATTAGGGAGTGGCAACTCGTTCAAAACCCGCGTGCTGATTGAAGCATTTCTGCGGCGGTTTGAAACGCTGCATTACATGCCTATCGATATTTCAAAGAGCATTCTGGTCAAAACCGCAAACGACCTGCTGGAACAGTATCCAAACCTCAAAATCACGGCCTACGTTTCGGACTATCACACGGCGCTGCATGCGCTAAAAAATCAGGAAATGGGCGGAAAGCTCATCTTATTTTTAGGCTCAAATATTGGCAATTTTGAACCGGAGCAAGCGCTGAACTTTTTGAAGAAAACCTTTGCAACCATGAATGATGATGACCGATTGCTCATGGGCGTCGATCTCATGAAGGATGAAACCATTCTCAAGCCCGCCTATGATGATGCTGAGGGCGTGACGGCCAAATTCAATCAAAATCTCCTCGTCAGGCTGAATCGCGAATTGGATGGCGATTTCGACCTTTCCAAGTTTCGGCACAAGATCGTTTTTAATGGAGAACACGGTCGCATCGAATTGCACCTGGAAAGCACCGAAAACCAAACCGTCAGCCTAAGCAAGATTGACCAACAATTCGAATTCGAACAAGGCGAAACCATTCATACGGAGAACTCATACAAATACTCGCCGGAGAAGCTTACAGCGCTTGCGGAAAGCGGCGGATTCGAACTGAAAACGTCGTGGTTCGATGGCAACAAATGGTTTAGCTTGAATTTACTCAGACCGATTGACGACTGATCTTGTGTCGTCACATAAATGCCAAATACCGATTGGAGACGTATGGACCCCATTGTTTTCGAAAATATCCGAAAGACGTATGATGGAAAAGTTGCATTAGAACAGATCAATTTATCCATTCTTCGGGACCAAACCACGGCGGTCATCGGTCCAAGCGGCAGCGGCAAATCCACATTGCTTCAGCTTATCAATGGACTGGTGGTTCCTGATCGCGGCAAAGTCTATGTTTATGGAGACGAAATTGACTACGACAACCTGGCCAAATTAAGACGACGGATCGGCTACGCCGTGCAGGGCACCGGACTGTTTCCCCATATGACCGTGAAAAAGAACATCACCTTGTTGGCCTCCCTGGAAGACTGGGACAAAGAAGCCATCAATCGTCGCATGAGAGACTTGATGGACTTGGTCGACCTGCCATCATCGTACACCGACCGCTATCCCCACGAGTTAAGCGGCGGCGAGCAGCAGCGGGTGGGGCTTTGTCGGGCCATGATACTCAACCCAAAAATCTTTCTGCTCGACGAAGCGTTTGGCGCACTCGACGCTCTCACTCGCAGCGAAATCCACCAGGAATTTCTGAAACTCCAGAAAATGGAGGCGCGCACCATTGTACTGGTTACCCACGATCTGCGGGAAGCCATAAAATTGGCTGACCAGATCGTCATTTTAAACGAAGGAAACATTGAACAAGTCGGTTCGCGAACGGATATTATGGAGAACCCGGAGACGGAATTCGTCGAGAGATTTGTACACATGCAATTGGAGGAGGAACCGGTTGAATTTCAAAAATAGACGTGTCTGGCTCAAAATTGCTGCCGGCATTTTTCTCTTAGTCTTTCTGACTGCCCTATCACAGTCAAATCGACCCATCCGAATCGGCTCCAAGCATTTCAATGAAAGCTACATCTTGGCTGAAATCATAGGCCAACTTCTCGAGGACCGGGGCTTTAAAGTTGAGCGAAACTTCGGCCTCGGCGGCACCATGATCTGCTACCAGGCATTGGTGAACGAGGAAATCGATGTCTATCCGGAATATTCAGGGACCATCGAACAGGCCATTCTGAAACTCGACCGGGGAACGAATTACACCCAATTACAGACATTGTTGCGAGAGAATCACGGGCTTGAGTTGTTGGACTCATTCGGTTTTAACAACACGTATGCGTTAGCAGTTCGTCAAGAGACTGCAAAAAAAAGAAACCTGGAGACCATAAGTGACCTGCGCGATCACAAAAACCTGCGGCTCGGCTTTAGTTACGAATTTATGGAACGTGGCGACGGTTGGCAGGCCCTCGCCGAAGCGTATTCCCTGCCGTTTAACCCGACTGGCATGGAACATGGTTTGGCCTACCAGGGACTGAATGAGGAAACTCTCAATGTCATCGATGTGTATTCCACCGATGCCGAAATTGAGAGATACAACCTAACTTTGCTCGAAGACAACAAGGATTTCTTCCCCGAATATATGGCGGCGCCCCTCGTCCGCTTGGATTTGGATCCAAACGTGAAGTCGATTTTGGAGGAACTCGCAGGCAAAATTGGCCAGGAACGAATGCAGGCACTCAATGCTCAAGTCGCCATCGAAAAAAAGAGTTTTGCTGAAACCGCGCATCGGTTCTTGCAAAACGAGGGATTGCTTACCCAAAACAATACATTTGCCACCCAGACTAAATGGCAGGATTTAGCCCGTCGAACCGTCGCGCACATTAAACTAACCGGCATTGCCTTGCTCGTTGCGACAGGTGTCGCCATTCCATTGGGCATCTGGATATATCGCCTGCGCGCCATCTCGCAACCGGTCATGTACTTTGTCGGACTGATGCAAACCGTCCCCTCGATTGCCCTGCTGGCCCTCATGATTCCTCTGTTTGGCATTGGGGTAAAGCCCGCCATCGTCGCGCTCATTATTTATGCCTTGCTGCCCATCTTGAGGAACACCTTTGCCGCGTTGAATACTATTGAGCCGGAATTGAAAAAAGTCTCCGTGGGCATGGGACTCACCGTCTGGCAGAGACTGCGATACATTGAAATTCCGCTGGCCGTTCCGAACATTTTGGCGGGCATTCGCACCGCCGCGGTCATCAGCATCGGCACGGCAACGTTGGCGGCATTTATCGGCGCCGGTGGACTCGGAGAGCCCATTGTCACCGGCTTGTCGTTGAATGACCCTATTTTGATCATGTGGGGGGCCATCCCGGCTGCGGTTTTGGCCATCCTGGTGGAGTTGATGTTTGAGGCCCTGGAACGTGCGATCGTTCCCAAGCATTTGCTGCAGAAGCAAGCACGGTGAGAGTGTAGAACGGGAGCGAAAAGGGCAACCAGTACTTGTTGTCTGACCGAAAACCTAAACCGAGCATGTCATTCCGGCATGGTGTTAAGCTTGTCCCTGCGAAGGCAGGGGCCGGAATCTCCTTGAATTAGCCTGGAGATTCCCAATTAAAGCATTCGGGAATAACCACTTCAGGCCGTTTTCGGTGAGACATTTAATTACTCAAATGCCGGGCAACGCAATAGGGTCATAAGCTTCCGAAGAGGTGACACTCCGCAGATCCTCGTGGTAGATTTTTCTTGACATTTAGACCGATTTTATTTACCGTACCATTTGTAAGATTAACCATTCACCACGCCCCGATCTCCCAACCGAATGCCCGGAAGAAATAAAATTTAATCACAAAATTTTTTAGGAGGGAATCATGAAAAAGAGTAAAATGCATTTCCTTTTATTTATTTTTGTATGGGGGCTTTTTTGCCTAAATCTAAGTGCCCAGGAACAAACAAAAGAAAAAAGCCCAACAAGACACCGCTAAAGTCGACACCAAAGAAGAAGACAAAAATAAAAAGAAGAAAGAAGGCAAGGCCTTTAAAGAGGTCATCGAAGACTTTGACGTGATTGAGGGATTATTTGCCCTTTATAAAAAAGATGACGAAGGCAAGGTCTACCTGGAAATTAACCCTGAACAGTTTGACGAAATTTATCTGTGTTCCATCACCCGTGAAGCCGGCGACGGGTATTACTTCGATTCTGGCGCTATGATGGGTCGATTTCCTTTCATTTTCAAACGTGTAGGCCAAAAGGTGCTGTTCATCCACAAAAATGTCTATTTCCGTGCAGACAAAGATGCGGCCATTCATCGTGCGGTTGAACGTGGTGTGCCGAATTCGGTCATGGGTTTCGCCAAAATCGAAAGCGAACCGCATCCTGAGCGTGGCAGTGTGCTCGTAGACCCCGGTGGATTCTTTCTTCAGGACATCGGCATGGTGGGCTACATTTTCAGCGAATTCATTAAGAAGCCAAAGTACAGCTTTAACAAAGAAACCAGTTATTTCGGATTGTTAAAATCCTTTCTGGAAAACACCGAAATCCAGGTGGTACTCAATTTTACTAGCTCAAACCCAAGACCCATTCCCACGGTTCCTGATGAGCGTAGCTTTCAGCATGTCTACCATTATAGCCTTTCCACTTTGCCTGAGACGGATTTCAAATCCAGAATAGCTGATGACCGTGTGGGCCATTTCCTGACCATGCATCAGGATTACACCTCTGTGCTTCGAGATTCACCGTACAATCGCTACCTCAACCGCTGGAATTTGGAGAAGGCTGAGCCAAAGTTCAAACTCTCACCGCCAAAGCAACCTATTGTTTTTTGGCTGGAAAACACCATTCCGGTGGAATATCGCGAAGCGGTCAAAGAAGGTGTGTTGCTGTGGAACAAGGCATTTGAGAGCCTCGGCTTCAAGGACGCCCTTGTGGTTAAGCAGCAGCCAGACGACGCCGATTGGGATCCCGCCGATGTGCGTTACAACACCGTGCGCTGGATTGTACGGCCTGGTGGCGGCTACGCGGTAGGGCCTTCTCGCACCAACCCTTTTACCGGTCAGATCTACGATGCGGACATTCGCGTCAGCGCCGATATTGTGCGAGGCGTATTCCAGACATACGAAGGGTTCGCTCGACCCGTAGCCACCGGGGACTCTATTGCGGCCACGCTTGGCATCTACGGAGACTTTGCTCAGGGATTTTGTGACTTTCAAAAAGAAGCCGTTCCACAGGCCGCCTTCGGGTGGAACCTGATTTCGGCTCGGGGTTTAGCTGGTAATGACGTGAACGCTGAGCAGTATATTCACGACTTTTTAGTCTATGTCATAGCTCACGAAGTGGGACACACCTTGGGGCTGCGTCATAACTTCAAAGCCAGCACTATTCATCCTGTTGTTCAGCTTCATAACAAAGCTCTAACCATGGAGCAGGGCATCACCAGTTCGGTGATGGATTACCAACCGCCAAACATCGCACCCGAAGGCCAGAAGCAGGGGCAGTACTACCAGACCACACTGGGTCCTTACGACTATTGGGCGATTGAATATGCCTATACGCCTATCCCAAAAGACAGTAAAAAGAGTGAAGCAGCTATTTTGGAGGAGATTGCCTCGCGCGTCGCCGATCCCAAGGTGCCCTACGGCACAGATGAAGACGCGTTCTTTGGGCCACGTGGTGTTGACCCTACTTGCACGCGCTGGGATTTGGGTGCGGACCCCATTCCTTATTATCGGGGCAGAGTAAGTTTGGCTCAAGAGCTTTGGAGTAAAATTGAGCCGAAATTTGAGAAGCCGGGCAGTCGGTATCAAAAATTTAGGGATGTGTTCAATCAGGGGATAAGTCAGTATTTTATCGCAGTGAGTAATGTGGCGAAATATATTGGCGGTCATCCCATGAAACAATGGCAACGCTGGTCGTTTGCGATGGTCTGCGACTTGGTCTCATCGCCTGTTGGGTTGGTTGGTGTCTTTGTTGCGATTCTACTTTTCAGTCCGTATTACGAAATTACCGATTTTCTTTTGTCAGTTACCGGTGTGATTGTATTTCTAATGCTTGAACGCTCCTTGCGGCTATTGTTGCATTATGTGCTTTCTCGAAAGATGATTCAGATTCTGGTTGTCATTGCATTGACCGCCATCCCAGTGGTCGGTTTCATCATGATGATTCAAGGTGAGAGTGCGCATACAGCACTACTATTACGTGTTTCATTGATCACAGTGATTCTGCACCATCTGTTTCTGTCGTATCTAACCGCGGGGTTGTCAGGGGCATACATCCAGAGTGCACAGAGAGGTTTGAAAAGAAGGCAGCCACGGAGGTGATACCCGACCATTTTGGTGAGTTCACTTTATTTTCGCTCGCCGCTTACGAGAAAAACGCTCGTTGCATTCTAAACAGAATTCATATTGACTTCATTAAGAACTCAAAGTCAAAATGACTACTAGAACTACAGTATCAGTATCAAGCAAGCTCACGATTATATTACAGTTCTTTGCAGGAAGTGTGCTCGTAATAATGGTCATGCGAGCGGTTTGGAATATTGTCATGCGTAGGGGGTGGATTGTTTTGGCATCTCTATTGCTCGCAGGCTTTGTGTTTTTGTACGCTTCTCACCTCTGGGTGGCCTACAAAAATCATGAGTTGAATAAAAAGAGTGCGCTAAGCTATGCACGCTTTATCCTGAAGACCCAGTTCTTGAGCATACTCAACCCGTTCGTTTTTCTACAAGCAGTGGCACATAGCTGGGGACAACTCGTGGCGTACATCCGATATGGCAAAAATTTGCCGAACGCAACAACGTATCAGCAGAAAACATCATTCTCATTGCCCTTCGAAGAAGAATGGTATATTGCTAATGGCGGTATTGATCCTAAGACATCCCATTCCTGGCATATTATCAATCAGCGACATGCGTACGATTTTGTTATAAAAAACGAGGACGGACAGACGTATCCAATCCACGGGTCAGAAACCGGACGATTATTATGCCTTTGGAAAACCCATATCGGCGCCGGCGGATGGCATGGTTGTTCAAGTTGTAAATCACGTCCGCGATTTTCCCCATCCCAGACCGGATTCGGGGCGCGTTGATTGGAAGACGCTGGATTTTAGAGGAAATTTTGTAGTCATTAAACATGCCGAGGATGAATATAGCTTTCTCGCTCATTTACTCAAAAAGAGTATTTGTGTAAAAAAAGGAGAGCGCGTACGGCAAGGACAACTGATTGGACTTTGCGGAAATTCCGGTCATTTAACCGAGCCACATCTGCACTTTCATATACAAGATCGCGCCAATTTTTACACCTCCGTTAGTTTACCTATTCAGTTCGTCGAGATTGTGATCGACCAAAAGCCGGTTGGTCGTTCGTATCTCAAACGGGACCAGCGGGTGTCTGGAAAGCTTACGGTCAACGAGAAAGCATGAAGCCCTCTACCTTAAAAATACATTTTCTCGAAAGGAAATGTGAAGAGTGATTTTCCGGCTTTATCCTTTCGCACTAATTCATTCGTTTCAAAAATAGCGAAAATGCACTCTCCAATCATTCTTTTCGATGGCGTTTGTAACTTGTGCAATTCGACGATCAATTTAGTGTTGGATAGGGATAGAAGAAGGGCTTTTAAGTTTGCTGCGTTACAGTCCGAAGCCGGGAAAAAAATGCTAAAAAAATACAAGCTCCCGGCTAATCCGTTATCATCCATCATACTAATAGAGGAGAATACCTGCTTCACTGAATCGACTGCCGTATTGCGGATTGCCAAAAAATTGCCGCGGCCTTGGCCAATGCTTTATATATTTATCATCATCCCTCCGTTCATTCGCGACCGAATTTACACATTTGTCGCTAGAAATCGCTACAAATGGTTTGGCAAGAGCGAAAAATGCCGGGTCGCAACGCCGGATATTCTTGAACGATCTCTCTAAATTGAACCGCTCTTTCTGCTATGACTTTAACCAGAATCCCTGTCTCAAAATTCAAAAATGTCAACAAGGGATGAGGTTAGGAGATCGCCTTGCGAATGGTCAAGTGATTGAAGGCATGAAAGTCTCGGAGTATCAAAATATTTCCAGTTTATTCTCAAATATTACAGACACTCCGAATCATTCGTGCACCTACACATATTGACCCCTTTACACCCCATTGATGGGGTGCTAACACCCCAATATTCCTGATTCTTTAATCCCACACGACTCTATTTTCCCAAAAATCGACCGTCTTTTAGTTCCTGTATTTCAAGTAGTTAGTTTCCATTGGTTCGCGCCGGAGCCATTGTGGCATAACAATTGTGTTACATGCGGTTAAAAAACGCGAATCGGAAAGATGATGGATCTCAAAAAACCTTCAGTATTGTTAGCCGGAGAAAGCATTTCTTGTGACAGGCAGTTAAAGATTCGATTGATTGAACACTGCAAGGTTATCGCTGTCAACAAGCTGAGCCTTGCGGAAAAAGTGCCGGAATGGGAGAGCGTCGATCTGGCGGCTTTAGAACTCTCTTCCGGAAGCGATCCCGAACTGAATGTTATCAAATTTCTCAAGCGCCATCAGCCCTTGATTTTGATCGTGGTGATCGACAGCGATCGCAAGACCGAAGCTGTGGTGAGAGCGTTTCAGTTCGGAGCGAAAGACTTTTTTCGGAAGCCCTACGATCCTGTGCTGCTGGGGGATCGGATCGAAGGCCTGTTGCGAAAGAAGTTTGCAGCCGTGGCAAATTAACATTTTTGGGGTGATTTAAGAATGGGCGGAAAAATGGAAAACTCAACTGGCATGACAAACAGCTCTAATCGGTCCATTTCATTTCTTGATTTCCTTGGAATGATCCGGCGGAAATGGTGGCTCATGGTCATCTGTGCCATCGGCATGCTGGGGCCGATCACTATTTACAACCAAAACGCGCCGCCGGTTTTCGAGGCCTCAACCCAACTGATTTTCGAAGACTCCGAAAAACTGATGGGCTCTCAGATGGCCCTTTCATCCAAGGATAAGGAAAGCTTCATCCTCAACCAAATAAAAGAGATGAAAACCGAATCGTTTGCAAAGGAAGTTTATCAAAGTTTGCCAATAGAGATGAGAAACAGATTTGTGGCGGAACGACCAACTTCTAGCGACCTCACGCCGGAGCGCTATGCAACGAAGAAAATCAGCAACAACCTCTCAGTGGAGCCAACCCGAGGGACCGAGGTCGTCGAGATCCGTTTTGAAGCCAAAGATCCGGATCTTGCTCAAACCGTGACCACCACGGCTGCAGATGCTTTGATTCGAAGGAACCTGGAGCTGAGACGTAAGAAATACAGTTCGGTGAAGGCCTTCGTCGAACGGCAGTTTGAAGTCGTGAAGAATCGACTCCGAGAGGCTGAACAAGCTTTGGAGCAATTTAAGGAGAAGAATCAGATCACTTCGTTGGAGACCCAAACCCGAGAGATTTTGCAACGAATGAGCGAGGCGGAAATACTCTACAATCAAGTGGTGAGCGAAAACAAAGAGATTCAGGAAAAAGTGACCGCACTCAGATCAAAATTGGATTCCGAGAAGCGCGATCTTTCCAGAACCATCTTGCGAACCACCAATCCCTTTGTGGTCAGACTAAGAGAAAGACTCGTAGAATTGGAGGTTCAATACTCGAATCTCCTGGTGCAAGGGATTCCAAGCGGCAACCCAAAAATGCAGGAGATTCAGAACGAAATCTCACAAATCAGAGAGAATTTGGTGCAGGAAACGCTAAAAATAAACGAAGACGACAACCTGGCAAATCTTTTGGACCCGTTTTCTCAAATGCGCAAAATTGCCGAGCAACTCATCGGTTTGGAGGCTGAGTTGCAGGCGCAGGCAGCCAAAGAGGAAAACTTGCGCGCGTTGCTGGCCAATTACGAAAACAGGCTCAAGCAACTCCCGGAAAAGGAAATGACCCTGGCCCGACTGACGCGCGACGTTGAGTCCCAGAACCGGATGTACATGCAGTTGCTGCAAGAACGGGAAACGGCCCGGCTGAATGAAGCCGCCGAGATCGGGAACATCAGAATCATCGAACCGGCCATTCGACCCACGGAACCCATTCGACCGAGAACGTTGCTCAACCTTGTGGTGGGCGTGATTTCGAGCCTCATCATCGGCAGTCTGCTCGTTGTTGGCATTGAGCACTTCAACAACAAGATCAAATCTGAGGACGAAGTTGTGCAAGCGCTTGGTCTGCCTGTGATTTCTGCCATTCCGCGACTGAAGCACGATTTTTCATTGCTTTTTCATCCCGAAAGAAATGGCAATTTGGTGGAATCGAACCGCAATGAGGCGTTCATGGGCGATGAATTCAATCTCCTCTACTTTGCTTTGATGAAGAAAATTAAGACTCCTTGCGCGATCATGATCACGAGTTCCATTCCGAACGAGGGGAAATCCACCATCGCCGCCTTGCTGGCGTTTACAAGCGCACAGCGAGGTCGAAAAACGTTATTGATAGATGCTGATCTCAGAAAACCAGGTCTGCACTCCATTTTCCATATTTCGAAAACGCCCGGATTGACAAACCTGGCCGTGGATTTCATGCGGACTGTAAGATGTAACGGATACGCCAATGGAAGCTCAGATATCATCCGAGAGCCGATCATGCGAAAATCGCTGCGAAAATCGATCATGCAGACCTTTGAGAAGAAGCTGCTGTTTCTTCCTGCCGGCTTCATTCCGGCCAATCCGATGAAGGCCTGGTCTGCCAAAATCTGGCAGTCGTTGTTTTCCCAGTTAAAGCGAATCGCTGACGTCATCATCATCGACGCTCCGCCGATTATCGGCATTCCGGACGCTGCCATCCTTTCGTCCCATGTCGATCATATATTGTACTGCATCCAGTCGGGAGCCGTGGATAGACTCACGCTGCGGCGGTCGTTCGGGATGTTCCGTAATGCGGTCAAAGATTCAAATGACAAAATCGTCGGGGCCATTCTAAACAAAGTCGACGTGAGCAGTCAGTATGGCAAATACAAATATTATCGTTACTATGCTAAGAACTACACACCTCGGGCCATGAAATTATCAACTCTTAATTATGAAAAAATGAAGGTGATAGCATGAGATCTTTCACAACGCAGTTGGTCGTGTGGCTGACGGTTCTCTCCGGTTCTGTGGCCTCAGGCCAAACGAAGGAGACGTTTTGGATCGAGTCCTTTAGCCCGGAGAGCGCCGACCTTAACGACTCGTCGATAAACCAAAAGGCTCTGGCTCGCCTGGACAGCCTGATGCAGATTCCGTCTGTCTCGGTGACATTCTACGGGGCGGATGACAGCCTCGCGTGGCAAAACTACTGCACGGACAATCAAATTGAAAACAAGGACAAACTGAACACGCGGCGGCGCTTGAGTCGAGCCCGGGCACTCAAAAAACGTTATGGGCGCGGCAACATCGGGATCACTCGGGAAAATGTCGCCGGAGTCAAAGTCGTTTGGAGTGTTCAAATGGAAGATGCCGAACAAGCATCAGAACTAGAGCCGATCAGAATCCCGGGGAGTGGTTCGAAGGAGTCGACAGCAGTTAGTGGGCCCATCAAGGTCAAAATTCTTGAAAATGAAATTAAATCCCCCGAAAACCAGAATGAATCTCAAGAAAAGTAAGCCCAAACCGGCAGACGGAGTTGCCTTGGCAAAGGCGGTGAACCCACATGAACACGCAGCAAAAATTCACAGTAATCTGTCTGAGCCTTGTCTTGTGCAGCACGTTGTTCGCTCAACTCATCGCAATCGACAGAGAAAAGCTGGTGAATACCGAAGACATCATGAAAAATAACATGACCATGACAATGAACGCCGAAGTGAGTAACAATTATCCATGTCCAGTGGATTTCGAGCGCCTTTTGGAAGAAACCAAACAGGACCTGGATCAACTCGAACACTTAATCGCCGTTTACAGCTCAAATAATAACATCAACATGAACAACCCCAATCAATGAGGAAATCAAAATGAAGAAACGAACTCAGCTCAAATTTTTGATGAGCATCGTGATACTTTTCTGGGTGGGAAACCTGTTTGGCCAGGCCTATCAGACAGATATCACCAAACAGAATCAAGCGTCACGGTATGTGCTGGGAGACAATAAGAACATTCAATTCCCGGTGAACATACTGGGCCTGGTACAGAAACCGGGGCAGTACCTGGTACCGTATCGAACAAACTTGATCACGCTGGTCGCCTTTGCTGGCGGATTTCGTGAGGATGCCAAGATTTCCAACATAAAAATCGTTCGACATGTTGGCACAAACGGCAGCAACGGAACACGAGGAAAGACGCGTGTATACCAGGTTGACGTCGAGAAATATTTTGACAAGGGGGACACGAGACAGATTCCCCAACTGATGCCTGACGACACGATTATTGTCAGCGGCTCAACGACCAAGACCGTGAACAAGATATTCGATTACGTTGGCAAAGGTGTGATGCTCGCTCAACTCTACTTCTTAATTCGAGTGGCCAACGATTAGTATTTTGATGCTGCAAGGAAGCAACCTGACATGAAAACCTTGACAAAACCTATGATTTCAGCTTTGAAACACACCAGATGGTTTCCAACGGCCGTGGTTCAAATCTTGTTGGTCATTGGTGGCTATGGCCTGGCGTTTGGCTTGCGGTTTGACTTTCGGCTGCCGACCGAATATACGCAGATGATGCTCGTTTCTCTACCTCTGTTGCTAGTTTGCCGAATGGCCGTCTACACCTACTACAAATTGAATTCCGGCTGGTGGCGTTTCGTGAGCATGGTGGACCTGATAAATCTCACCAAGGCCGTCATTGCCGGCACGGGATGTTTCCTAATCGGATTGGGCTTTGTGCTTGGACTTGAGGGATTTCCGAGAAGTGTGATCGTTCTGGAGGCGGTTTTGAATTTCATGCTTCTGGGCGGCGTGCGTTTTGGCGTGCGCTGGTTTCGGGAGGCGCTGGTTAAAAAAGAGCCTAAACAATTCACCTACGCGCTCATCGTGGGTGCCGGAAACGCTGGCACTCAGTTGCTTAATGAAATCAGGATCAATTCCCACCTCGGGATTCGCGTGGTTGGCTTCATCGATGATGATGAACGCAAAAGGAACGCCTACATTCAGGGGGTTCAGGTGCTTGGCTCTCGAAAGGACATTCCACAAATTGTCAAGAAATACGACGTGGACGAAGCGCTCATTGCCATTCCCTCTGCAAGCCGAAAGAGAATTGCCTCGATTGTGCGCACGGCCAGGAGCTGTGGCATCAAGGTAAGAATTCTCCCCAGCTTGTTGAAATTAATTGAGAACGATGGTCTTTGGTCTCAACTGCGAGAGGTTCCGTACGACGAACTCCTGGGCCGCCCGATAGTCAAGTTTCGCCGAGAGACGGATCTGACCTTGTTGAAAAAAGAAATCCGGGGTAAGACGGTTTTGGTGACCGGTGCCGCCGGTTCCATCGGACGCGAGCTTTCCTATCAGACAGCAGCGTTGAAACCGCATGAACTGATTCTGTACGAACGCGACGAGAACGGACTGTATTTCGTTGAACTCGAACTCAAAGAGCGTTTCCCGGACTGTAAAATCACGCCGGTAGTCGGTGATATCTTAAATCGACAAAAGTTCAACGAGCTTGTTGCTCGCGATCATGTTGATCTGATTTACCACGCGGCCGCTTATAAGCATGTCCCGATGATGCAGAGAGAACCGTTTGAAGCTGTGCGCAACAATATTTTTGTGACAAAGATCGTGGCGGAAGCTGTGCTTGCCAATAACGTGGAAAAATGTGTGTTCTTGTCCACAGACAAAGCCGTGAAGCCGACCAGCATTATGGGAGCCACCAAGCGCATCGGCGAAATGATCCTGCAGGGTTATTCGGGGGATGGTTCAAAGTTTATCATCGTTCGCTTTGGCAATGTCATTGGCAGCAACGGCAGTGTCTTGCAACTGTTCAAGAAGCAGATCGCTCATGGCGGACCCGTTACGGTGACGCACGCCGAAGCAAGCCGATACTTCATGTCCATCTCGGAAGCCGTGCAATTGGTGATGACAGCCGGAGCTATGGGGCAGGGTGGAGAAATTTACCTGCTCGACATGGGCGAGCCCATCAAAATCACGGACCTGGCTCGGAAGCTGATCGAGGCTTCGGGGCTGACACCTGGAAAAGATATCGAAATCAAATATATCGGATTGCGACCGGGGGAGAAATTGACCGAGGAACTTTTTTGGAAAGGAGAAAATATCATGCCGACGCAGAATAAAAAGATCACCAGGCTTAAGAGCAACGGCTTTAACAAGGATTTGTTTTTCATGCAATTGAACCGACTCCAGAGCTTCGTACGAGATCAGAACGACCACGAGTTGATCGAGACGTTGAACGATCTCGTTCCTGAAGCCACTTTCAGTAATGGCAAGAAAAACGGTCATTCAGTAGTGAGGACAAAATCAACTCACAAACCAACTGAGAAAAAAATGACGTTTGTTGAAAATTGACCATGATATTGGATTACCTGAAACTTCTTCTTGTTTCGTTTTTCGTCACGGTGATGACGATGCCGCTGATGATCAAGCTTGCGTTCAAAGTCAGATTGTTGGACGTGCCCACCGGCGATCCGTTAAAGATTCACGCCAAGCCCACCCCGCTGCTGGGTGGGCTGGGCATCACATTGGCCATTATCACGACCTTGTTTGTCGGTGCAGGGGCACTCAACGTCTCTTTGCAAACGGTGTTTGGCATCATCACGGCTAGCATAGGCCTATGGCTCATTGGAGTGTACGACGACTATACGGGTTTGCATCCCTTGACAAGGTTGCTGGGTCAGATGATCGTCGCTTCAGTGGTGGTTGTGGTGAACTCATGGGTGATTCCATTATTTCCTTTTGCCATATTCAATGTCGTGGTAACGGTGGTGTGTCTGGTGACCTTGGTCAACGCCCTAAATCTGTTGGATGGGATGGACGGTTTGGCCACCGGGACCACGCTCATGGCCACGGTTGGTTTCATGGTTGGCTTTGGATTCGTGGAGAACCGTCTCGGCATTCTCTTATCGTTGACGTTAATCGGAGCCTGCTCTGGATTCTTGCTTTATAATCTTCCGCCTGCAAAAATATTTTTGGGGGATAACGGCAGTACGGTTTTAGGATTTCTATTGGGACTCTGTGCGCTTCTCTTCTGTCTGAGCATTGAGTCAAAATCCGGATTAGTTGTGCCCGTCCTGATTTTGATTGTTCCCCTGGCGGATATCACAGCAACCGTGATTCGCAGGCTAAAAAAAAGGACATCCATATTACGCGGAGACCGCGGCCATCTTTACGATCAATTACTCGGGCTCGGTCTTTCAGAGCGGCAGACAATGGCACTGATGTGCGGCTTTGGCACGGTCGGAGCCTTGCTTGCCATGTTTATCATTGCGAGATAGATTGGAGGGGATGTTGATGAGAGCAACGTTTTCTTTAGACCATTCATTCGAACAAATACCTTTAGCTCGTCCGGACATTACGGAGCGAGAAATCAGGAGCATACTGGAAGTTATGCAGACGCCTTACTTGAGCCTTGGTCCCAAACTGGTGGAATTCGAAGAGAAGTTTTCGGATTACGTCGGGGTGCGACATGCCATCGCGGTGAACAGCGGGACTTCGGGGCTGCACCTGGCAATCAAAAGCCTGAACATCGGGCAAGCCGATGCCGTGATTACGACACCGTTCAGTTTCATTGCATCGGCAAACTGCATTTTGTTCGAACGCGCGACGCCCATTTTTGTGGACATTGATGAGCAGTCATTCAACATCGATCCGGAGAAAATTGAGCGATACCTCCAACGGCGGTGTACTCGCAAAGGCGGCGCCATCTTTGACCGGAGGACCGGCAAACGGGTGAGCGCCATCCTGCCGGTGCATGTGTTTGGCCTGCCGTGCGAAATGGACGCCATAATGGCGCTTGCCGAGAAATATGAGTTGCGCGTCATCGAAGACGCATGTGAAGCCATTGGCGCCCAATTCGATGGCAAAAAAGTCGGCACCTTCGGAAACGTGGGGGTGTTCGCATTCTATCCCAACAAGCAAATCACCACGGGAGAAGGCGGCATGATTGTCACCCACGATGAAAAAGTGGCCCTCACGTGCAGGAGTCTGCGAAACCAGGGGCGAGATGGTCAGGGCGGCTGGCTGGCGCACAGTCAACTGGGATACAACTACCGCATCAGTGACATTAACTGCGCCCTGGGGATCGCCCAGCTTGAGAGGATCGGCGAAATTCTGGGTAAACGCGCTAAAATCGCAAAGCGGTACAATCAGCGGTTGCGCGATGTTGTCCGGCTTCCTGCAATGAATTCGAGGGGTAAGCGGAGCTGGTTTACCTATGTGATTTGCCTGTCCGAAAGTGTCACACAGGAAACCAGAGACGAAATACTAAAGGAACTTGGCGACCGGGGGATTGGCTGCAACAACTATTTTCCCCCGATTCATTTGCAGCCATTTTATGTGGACAGGTTTGGGTTCAAGAAAGGCGATTTTCCGGTGACGGAAAGCGTTGCCCAGCGAACCATCGCCCTGTCGTTCCACAGCAATTTGGAGGACGACGAAATTGACTATATCGTTGCGAGTTTGAAGGAACTGATGCACAAATATGACGACTCATTCCGACGGGTCGCGACTGAGAACAAACTCGAAGTCGCACCTGATGAGCTTGAGTTGTGTGAATTAGCGTGAGTTTCTAAAACACGCTGATGTAGTGCTGGCTTCAAAGACGTGCTTTGGAGCGAAATTAACGGACAGCTCGAACCTGGGCTTCCGAGAAAGACATATCGACGCCTCATACGTGGAAATGAGGGGTGGAGCAATCAGCTCTGAGCCATCCAGTTCCGATGGGTTGACGCCGGTTGGGACTGAGATGGCGGAGCTGTGCCAAGCGGTTAAATCCAAAGAAAGATGAGCGATTCCGTGAACACAGATAAAAAAA
>JAABYK010000314.1 GCA_011775825.1 Candidatus Zhuqueibacterota bacterium
CGAAGCTGACTATCCGAATCCACGGTAAAGCTGGGCGCCGATGTGCCATTGAACGCCACATCGGTAGTTTCGGTAAAGTTGCTCCCGGATATGGTCACTTCCGTACCAACCGGACCGCTCGTTGGTGTGAAGGAAACTATCGTCGGAGGCAAAGATGGCGGCGACGTTACCGTAAAATCAGAGCTACTCGTTCCTGTCCCCTCCGAATTCGTGACACTAATCAAACCAGTTGTCGCATCCACGGGAACAGTGGTATGTATCTCCGTGGACGAAACCACCGTAAACGCCGCCGAGGTGCCGTTGAATAACACGGATGTTGCTCCGGTAAACTTCTCCCCGACTATCGTGACCTCACTACCAACCAAGCCACTAATCGGACTAAAGGCAGTTATGGTCGGCGGCGAAGGCACCGTCACACTGAAAACCGACCCGCTCATCCCGGTACCATGCGGACCAATCAAGTCAATGGGACCGGTTGTTGCCCCCACCGGCACCGTCGCACGAAGCTGACTATCCGAATCAATAGAAAAACTCGAAAGGACGCCGTTGAAAGAGACCAGGGAGACTTCCGTGAAGTTACTCCCGACAACCGTTACCTCTGTACCAACCGGACCGCTGGTCGGGCTGAATGAACTTATCGTCGGCGACGAAGAAGTCGTAACGGTAAAGTCCGTCGAACTACTCGCTGCCCCGGTATCATTCATGACACTTAGTGGACCCGTTGTGGCGCCATTCGGGACTGTTGTTCTTATCTGGCCGGCTGAATCGACCACAAACACCGCCGAAGTGCCGTTGAACGAAACTGCGGTTGCTCCGATAAAATTCTCCCCAATTATCGTGACCTCACTGCCAACTAACCCACTGGTTGGACTGAAAGAAGTGATGGTCGGCGGCGCAGTCACCGTGACGACCATTTCATCACTGCCTGTCAGTTCGCCATCCGTTGCGGTGAGGCTCAGAACGTAGTTTCCCCCGGTGCTGAAGCTCGCCGTCGTGGTCGCGGAGGTCGGATCAGCAAACGTTACTTCACCGGGACCGCTGACTTTTATCCAATTCAACTCTAAATCGCCGGGTGAAGTTGGTACACCATCGTCCTCGGCACGGCCGTCAAAGCTCAGGGTCTGCCCATGGGAGATCACTTGATCCGGGCCAGCTTCAACACAGGGGGGCATGTTAAACGGCGACGAATCAGACGACCAGGGCGTCTGCTCAATCAAAAAGGGATCTATCGGATCCAATGTCACGGTTACTTGTAATGGCAGTGCATTGGCACCCTGGTCAACGACGAGTTTCGAAAGATTGTCTACCTTATACGGGTTTGTAAACGAAAACTCGTGCTCCTCGCCCATAACGTAGATCACCGGAAGGCCCAAATTATCTACCTCAATGAGAAGTTGATCCTCAAAAAGTGAGTCCTCTTCACTTAGAGAATGTCCAAAAACAACCGCTGCTTGCACCTGGTCCCCTTTATCTGCAAATTGTTGCTTGACCCAATCGGCGTTGTCTTGCAGGCGCTGTTCATGACTTCCGGTGTGTGCGTTTGACTCCCCAGGCATATTCAGACCTATAAGCAGCACACCTTTCGTCACCCAGGCGAAGTTTTCCGGTCGAACAGCCTGTCTTTCCACCAAAGGTGCACCACAGAAGTTTTGTTCAAAGTCCATAAAGTGTTCAGTCCAGAATGACCATGCTTGGTCAGGGTCACCGCAATCTGTCCACTCGTTATCTCCCGGAATTATAAACGTCGGCACTTTCAAGTCTGACAAAAACCCAGCTACTTTCGAATAGACCGATTCAGGGCAATCTAAGCTCTCTTTTTGAATATCTCCAACATGCACCATGAATTCGGAGGGGCTGTAAAGGTTGTGTTCGATGATCTGCTGTTGGAGAACAGCTTCTTCGCTTTGGTCATATGGAACATCACCGATTACAGAAAAAATGAGGACTTCATTTTGGGACCAGGCTGAAACGTTCAGTCCCATAAGTAGGTGGATACAAATTACGCAGATCTTTAAGAAGAGATAAATCGTACGATCCATTGTGTTTTTCATATGTGTCTTACATCTCCTGTACCTAAAAACATTATCTTCGTGCATTAGACATCATTGTGAAATGTAGAGTACGAATCGCGTAAAACCATCACAGAATTAGCCATTCACTGCACATCACAAACGGGCCCCATGAAACCCATTTTCAGTCCTGGGATTACGGCTATGGAAACTTGATCGGAAATCCGGAGCGCTATATGTTTAAATATATTCACAAACCTTGAGAACTGAGTAGATCGTGACATGTTTTTGAGTAAATTTTATGCCGCTTCAAAACAACTCTCAAATTGCAAAGGTCGCAAATGAATAACCTTGATTGTTTCCAAAAAATCTGTTAAATTGCTTTCGCATTAGAATTGAAACAAACCAAGGTAGCACTGATGGCTCAAACCTATGTTGAAAAAATCGCCCAAAAATTTACAGTGGGCTTAGAAAACGGACAAAAAGTGCGTGCCGGTGATTACATTTCCATTCGGCCTGCCTACGTGATGACCCACGACAATACCGGAGCGATCATTCCCAAATTTCGAACTATCGGGGCCACTAAAATCGCCAATCCCAGGCAGGTCGTATTCACCATCGACCATGACATCCAGAACAAAAGCGAAAAGAATTTGCAAAAATATGCCATGATTGAGGCATTCGCGCGCGAGCACGGCATCGACTTCTATCCGTCGGGACGTGGCATCGGCCATCAAGTGATGGTCGAAGAAGGCTATACCTGGCCCGGCACCATGGCCGTGGCTTCGGACAGCCATTCAAACATGTATGGCGGCATCGGCTGCCTGGGCACACCGGTGGTGCGAACGGATGCGGCGGCGCTATGGGCCACGGGTCGAACCTGGTGGCAGGTTCCGCCTATCGCAAAAGTAGAGCTGCGAGGCAATCTCGGAACCGGCGTGACCGGGAAAGACGTGATCATCGCTCTGTGTGGATTCTTCAACCATGACGAAGTGTTGAATCACATCGTCGAGTTTGTCGGCGACGGCATCCGCGAGATAAGCCTGGACGACCGCTTGACCATCGCCAACATGACCACCGAATGGGGAGCGCTGGCAGGCGTATTCTTAGTCGATGACGTGACCATCGACTGGCTGCGCCAAAGAGCGGCTTACATTCAAACACGCAGTCTGGCGGGAGTTCCGTCCGATGCCGACGGCAACGGAATCCATCCGCGGATTAATGACGATCGCATCGCGCAACTGGAAGAACAGCTTCCCAACTTGCGAGCCGATGCGGATGCGTTTTATGCCAAAGAACTCACCTTAGACCTCGCCTCGATTCAGCCCCATGTTTCGGGACCGAATACGGTTAAGGAGATGACCTCCATTGCGGACATGCGCAATCGCCACGTCAAAATCGATAAGGCGTACCTGGTTTCGTGCGTCAACAGCCGGGTGGAAGACTTGGCCGAGGCGGCTCGCGTGGTGCGCGGGAAGAAGGTCGCGGACGGCGTGGAATTCTATGTAGCAGCGGCGTCCAGTGAAGTGCAGGCCGAAAGTGAAAAACGCGGCGATTGGCAGGCGCTGTTGAACGCGGGAGCCACACCGTTACCGCCCGGGTGTGGGCCGTGCATCGGGTTGGGAAAAGGCATACTCGAAGAGGGAGAAGTGGGCATTTCGGCAACCAATCGCAATTTCAAAGGACGCATGGGATCCAGGGAGGCGGAGGCGTATCTGGCCTCTCCGGCCGTGGTCGCGGCCTCAGCCCTGGCCGGATTCATCGATTTTCCCGGAGAATGGGCCACACGACAGACCCTCGGTGAAGTCAAGATCAATGAAAAGCCCAGGCAAAAGACCACAAACATCACGATTTTGGATGGCTTTCCGGAATCCATCAGCGGCGAGTTGATTTCTTGTCATCAGGACAACCTCAACACCGATGGCATTTACCCGGGCAAGTACACCTACATCGACGACTTCACTGCCGAGCAACAGGCAGGGGTGGTGATGGAAAACTATGACCCGCAATTCCAGGACCTGGCGCAAGAGGGCGATATTCTGGTGGGCGGCTTTAACTTCGGAATGGGCAGCTCACGGGAACAGGCGGCGACCGCGCTCAAACACCGTGGCTTGGCGCTGGTGTTGGCCGGTTCCTTCAGTGAGACCTACAAACGCAATGCCTTAAACAACGGCTTTCTCACCATCGAAGCGCCGGAATTGGTGGAAGATCTGAAGCAGCAATTCGGGACCGAGAACCTGACGGTTCGCACCGGCATCGAAGCTAAAATTGACTTCCGCAAGGCCACATTAAGAACCGCTGATAAGGAATACGCGATCAGTCCGGTGGGAACGGCGGCACAGGAGTTGGTCGTGGATGGCGGGCTTCAGAATTGGGTGAAGAAGAATTTGTAGGATAGAGCGTTAGATTTTCCGAATGAAAGTGAAAAAATGCAGCGACAACCTCTCTTTACATAACCCGGCGCAACAAAGTCCGGCGTTAGCCAGTTTCTGTATATCATCACATACGGATGTTATACGGAAACCGGACAATCACTCGTTAGCTGTATAGAAACAGGTGCTTAAATCAAGGAACATATGAAAGAGACAGTTTACATTGAGACGAGCGTTGTAAGTTATTACACATCGAACCCGAGCAGAGATTTAGTGATTGCCGCACGCCAAGAAATTACTCGGCAGAAATGGCCTGAGATACTTAAATCATTTGAACTCCATATATCGGCTTTAGTTATACAAGAAGCTGAACAGGGAGATGCCGAAGCGTCAGAAAAAAGATTAGCAGCCATTTCGAAAATGCCCGTTCTCCCCATAAGTGATGAAGCCGAAAGTTTGGCTTCGCTATTAATAGGAAATGGCCCCATACCAGAACAGTATCCCGAAGATGCACTTCATATTGCCGTAGCGACAATAAACGGTATGGACTATCTATTGACGTGGAACTTTACACATATAAACAACGCTCAAATGAAAGCAAAGATAATATCGGTGGTTGAGGCCGAAGGGTATCAGTGTCCAACAATATGTTCACCGGAAGAGTTATTAGGAGAATGACAATGAAAGATCCAATAGTAGATGAAGTACGAGCAGCTCGTAGGAAGCATGCCCAGCGATTCAATTTTGACCTGCACTCAATTTGTGCGGATTTGAAAAAGAAAGAAAAGGAGTACGGCCAGAAGTACGGACACCCAATTAAATCTTTACCACCAAAATCTGTTCAAACGGCCGCAGCTAACAATTCATCAACCTGACGCTGCCGCTGTGGCGTGATAGCTGAGGTTTGAGCCCTGTCGCAGGATTTAGCTTTTATGAAGTTCAGTGCGCTGAACGGCAGCGCCGGTTATGCGTGTCGTTAGAGTTATCGATAATGACGATGACTACTATGAAAACAGCGTTTGCTTTACTGATCCACATAATGCTCATTTCAATTGCTGAATCTGCCATTATCAATGGACCCGCAAACATTCGAGATAAAGAAACCAACCGGATCATTGCTTCACTAAACGATGGAGTGTTCGTGCCCGACCTGGGACTTAAGGAAAGCTGGTTTGATATTGAACTAATCTGTTTCGCGAGGTTGGAAGATTATCAAGATCTACCCCAAAAACATTTACCCATTTGGGATAATAAAGGAAAACTAATTGGAAAGTTAATCGACTACCATCCAGAATCTTACGACGAAATTAAGGACCAATGGGTGTCCATTTGGCTAGTTGGAAAAACATTTAAGGATAACATTCTTCAAGAAACTACACTTGAATACCGTATTCGCAGGCTATTGCTTGATGATAAATTACAATCAATCGAGGCCTTTAAAACATCATTCACGGACTGGGAAACTGCTGGCCACATGTCGGACTATCTACCGCCTGATAGTCTAAAGCATCCCGACCTAAAATACTGGACGATATACAGCACAACTCCGCTGTCTTGGCAAATTCAGGCTATTTTTGTTTTTTATAAGAATAATCTTATTGCTATTGAAATTGAACGTGATTTAGATTTATCTCTACCTCGGGTAACGATTAATAGCCGTGGCTTTCGCCATTCGTTATATTTCATCAATGATAATAGCGACTTGAGAAAATATGTTGTTGGCGCTATCAAATATTTTTTCGATTTTGCGGGTTAATCATCATTAAGAGCAAAATCTAACGTCGTTTCCAGCCGACAGCGGGGCTGCGGTTCTCTGGGTTGAATTTGTGTAGTTTTCAAAGTTCATTTCTGTTATTGAGAACAGTGCTCCGAAATCCCGCTGACGGCTGAAACGTGTGTTAGCTGCCCAACTGATGCTCAAGGAGGTTTGTGAATATGGTGACAATCGTTTTTCTGACTCTTCTGTTCAACTCACTGCAGGGCGCCGCTCTTCTAAGCGGCTGTTCTGCGACTGACTCACTTACGGTCCGGAATGCTCACGCGATGACATACGATCCCGACCATGGGGTCGTACTGCTGTTCGGAGGTGCCGATGAACGCCAGGTCCTGGCGGATTTATGGGCCTGGAATGGACAAGAGTGGCATTGCCTCGCGGAGGGAGGCCCCCCGCCACGAACCTTTCCCGCTCTCGCTTATGACAGAGCCGAGAAGCGTCTCATCCTTTTCGGAGGCAATCGCGTGCTCTTCGGCACGGCTGAGGATACAAACACCTTTCTCGACGATATGTGGGCTTGGGATAACCAAGCCTGGCATCAGATTCACACGACAACGCCTTCGGCCCGAGCTGAGGCTGGCATTGCTTACGACAGTGAGCGAAAGCGCATTGTACTTTTCGGTGGTTATCGTACCGTCAATGGTGAAAGAATCCGTTTGGGTGACACATGGGAATGGGATGGACACCGGTGGGAGCAGATGAGTTCAGAGGGACCCTCGGCGCGAAACGGAGCCGCGATGGGCTATAATGTTCACCGCAAACGGGTGGTGCTCTTTGGGGGAAGCGGCGCACCAGATGAGACATGGGAATGGGACGGGAAGGTCTGGGAACGGATCATCTCTGCGCAGACGGAGGGACGTTTCAACAGTGCCATCGCTTACGATGCAGAGCGCCGAGCCCTCATCCGATTTGGAGGTTGGACGAGGGAGGGGCGAGTTAGAGATACTTGGCGATACGACGGTATCCAGTGGACCAGACTTACTAACGACGGTCCAGCCGCTCGCAATCACACTGCCATGGCCTATGACAGCCAACGGGGGGCCATTGTGCTATTTGGGGGACACGATGGCGACCGGATCTTCGGAGACACGTGGGAGTGGAATGGGAGTATGTGGTCACAGAGAACGGGGAGAGCGCCACGTGTCCGGGTGGATAACGGCCATTAATTGTTCTCACCTCAGGGGTCTGCAAAGCTGACCGTACACTCGGATCCAGGAAGGATGACCAAGATTGGAATAACTACAGTAAATTAAGAAAGTGGATGAACAAAGACATGTTAAGTGGAAACGTTCGATATTATAAATGGAATGAAACAACTGATGACTACGAAGAAATCATAAACAGGTAGTGCTTAGCAAACAGCTGACACAGCATTCAGCCGATTGAAACCGACGTGCTTTTTTCAGAGTTTTGCGGTGAATTCAGAGATGCATCTTCAATTTCACAGTTGATCTTCTGCGGTTTCAACGGCTGATGCCCATGGTTATGCAGTGAATCAGGTTTATCATTATAGATGATTTATTTAATTTTAAAGAATTCTGTGTTTGTCGTTTAAGGAAGATTTTATGAGCACTATATCATTTCAATCCAGACGGGTTTACGATAAAAAACACTCAAGATTGCAAGTTTTCTATGACGTTCTGATATTCTTCGGTTTGTCAATTGCGTTTCTTGGAACTCTTATACCCAACTTTGCTATAGGCCAGGTACGATTCAGAGATAATTTTGAAGGCACATTGTCTGGATGGAAGTTGGTAGGTGGTCACGCAATAGAGATCATCGATTCAAAAGATAAAATCCATGGACGGGCGATGGCGATGCAACCGGATGGCATTGTCTATGCCTTGGTCAAAGATTCAGAACAATGGGGCGCTGTTCGAGTGGAAGGAGAGGTTCTCTTCCCAACTGAAGGGCATAGCTATCTTGGCTTTATATACAACTATAGGCGCGACGCATCGCGAACTGACTTTGGCGAGATTTACCTTAAAGGCAATGGTAGTTATCTTCGTATGAATCCGTGGCGAGATGGCAACGTTTCTCGCCTCCTATATGAAGAATATAAGACGCCGTTGCGCGGTGATGATGCAATTGTCATTAATAAGTGGCACAAATTCAAAGTGGAAATACAGGGCAGCATGTGCCATTATTACATCGGTAACATGTCTACTCCCCAAATAACCTACAGCCTTTTCGAACATGCATCTGGCCTTGTTGGGCTGAAACCAAGGGTAGTGGGCGATCCTGTGTGGGTTGACAATATCAAGATCACATCTATCAAACGCTTAAGCTATGATGGACCCGAGTTACCGCAGATTATTTACGAACCTGATTCCTTAGTCACTAAATGGGAGGTAATCGGTCCACTGAAACAACCAAACACAGCGATCGAATGGACAAGTGACCTCACTAAGTCTGAAATTGTGACAGATGATACGACATATACCTGGAAACCCTTTCAGGTCGATGCTCGTGGTGCTGTTGTCACAGGCCAAGTTACAGAGTATATTGGAAATCGTCCTGTAGCCTACTTTCGAACCCTTATTGAATCTGAAAGGGCACAAAATGTGGTTCTGCATTTCAGCACGGTGGATGAAATCGCACACTGGGTTAATAATCGTTTCCAGGGTTTCGTCTACAGAGATGGTTACATGTCTTTGCCACATAATGATTGGAACGCTTGGTATGATTTCTGGAAGAATCCTGACCATGCCGGAAGGAGAATACCGACCCAATTGAATGCGGGAACGAATCAACTTGTAATTCGCGTCCGAAACGGACAGTTTGCATCGGGTGGTTTTTTTTTGCGTCTTGAATCGCAATGAAATGTAAAGGCTAAATGATTTTAGACTCGCGGATTTAAAAGTTCGTAAAGATGCTGCTCTTATTAGTTGGGCAACCAAGACGAGAATACACGCATAACGACTTAAGAGTTCAACAACGGCTAGTACCGACGCCTACAACGGTGGACTTTAAGGCGAGTTTGAGTGAAGCCAAGTTTAAGATCATTTAACAGGCTTTGGCTTTCAGGCTTGGCGCGGCACAGCCTAGTGTTGGGCGTCATAGCAGAGGATCGAACATGCAGAGCGATGAACAGGTAATACGGCAGCTCGTTTCGACCTGGATGGCTGCGAGCAAGGCAGGCGACGTCGAGACCGTCTTGTCGCTAATGGCCGACGATGTTGTATTTCTCGTGACTGGCCAGCCGCCGATGCGAAAAGCTGACTTTGCGGCCGCTGCGCGGGCTCAGACCAGTGCAGACGGACCAAAGTTTGACGGGTCAAGCGAAATTCAAGAGAGCAAGATTCTCGGGGACTGGGCCTTCATCTGGCAGAAGCTAACGGTAGTGGTCACTCCGCCCAATGGTGTTCAATCCATGACCCGCGCAGGCCACACGCTGACAATTTTCAAGCGGCAGAACGGGAAATGGGTCCTGGCGCGTGATGCCAACATGTTGGCTCCGGTGCCCAAATGACGCCCAACAAGGCGCTCCACCGGACGGCCATTTCGCTGCGCTCCATGGCCGCCCGTGAGCTTTAGAAATACAAGGAAGCCAAGAGATTATCAATGTTAAAATTAAAAGGTAAAGTAGCACTTGTGACAGGTGCCAGCCGCGGTGTTGGTCATGGTATTGCCCACGAATTAGGTATTGCTGGTGCTACAGTAAATGTTACTGGAAGAAGCCGGGAAGGGAAACCTACGACAGATAATTTACCTGAGACAATCGACGAAACCGCTCGATTGGCAAGTGAATCCGGAGGTAATGGGATTGCAATCGAATGCGAGCATACAAATGATGAATCAGTTGACCAACTAGCGGAACGAATTCGGAACAATTGTGATAGACTGGACATCCTCGTCAACAATATTTGGGGTGGCTATGAACAATATGATTCCAAGGTTTGGCAACTCCCATTTTGGGACCAGCCAATTTGGAGATGGGATAAAATGTTCGAAAGTGGTGTACGAGCTCATTACACTACCAGTCGAGCTTTAGTGCCTCTAATGTTTAAATCAGAAAAACCACTAATTGTTAATATCTCTTTTGGAGATGAAGGGAAATTTCTTGGTGACGTTCAGTATGATGTTGTGAAAGCAGCAGTTAGTCGTTTAGGATTTTCATTATCGAAAAAATAAAAGAAGAGAAAGGTCAGTGAGTTACAGCGGATACTCGGCCAGGTGGCTAAGGATGACCTCAACCGGCGCAGTGGCAAACGGAAGAATTGACATCAAAGAACTCCATGCTGCCATGTTTGAACCTCCGATAAACGCTATCACTTTAAATATAGTCGGAAAGCCGTGAGAGGGGAAACTGGGTAAACATCTAAGGTTGCGCCAAGTGTCCTACTCTACAAAACCAATTCTCAAATTGCGATGGAAATATATTTCCCCAAAGAACCGATTCATATCGAGAGAACTAAGGAGGGAATCCGTCTTTATCTCCCCATCACATTTGATCTCGACAAAACAGAAAGGCGAATTTTGTCCGATTGTACGGCCGCGAATCTTAAAACTGACGATGAGGAACAGCGCACTTTCGAATGTAGACGACACGTTAACATATTTGCAAAAAACGAACAGGGAGATTTTGTAAAGTTGGAACAACCCTTCGAACTCACTCAGAGTGTCTCAAAATTACTTTGGTTTGAAACGGTCGTCAAAAACGAAAATATCTCCACTGCCCACAGGTTTGAACTGCAATTAACTTTCACCATTGACTCGGATAGAATAATCGATCATGATATTATATTCACAGTGTCCAAGCCAAGCGCGGAGGACAAGAGCCGAGCTGAAATTAGCAAAACAATGAGACCCGGCAATGTTTTTGCTTGGGTTAATTTTGGCAGTTTTTTGATCATTTTATTAGGCGTCATGTACTGGAATTCCAGTTCCAACATCGGCGTTTACAACCAAGGTTTCTTAGATTATTCGAATATAAAATTCTTCTTGGGTTTACTGACTGCGTTTGTTGGCTTACCTTCATTCCGCTGGTTGGTCGGACTTATACCGAATATAAAATCTTTTTCAAATACCATTCGTTATCCGGAACTTTATTTAGATACGAGTTTTCTGAGGGCCTTGCGGTCTAAAAGAACTTCTATTTTTCTTATCTCTTTTATGCTCGTTGCTTGCATTTTTGTCTATNNGATATTTCGAATGAAAAGGACCCGATAATGATCAGTGCTCCCCGTGTCTATAAAGATGATTTATCCGATGTAAAGATTGCTTACAAAGAGAGGGCTTTCTCTGACGAGTCAGAAATGCTCTATTTAGGTGAACTGAACGTAAAGTCGTGGCTCCCCACCGGTGAAGATATTGAAAATACATTTTATGAATTTACGATCCTTGGTGAATTAGCCCCGGATAGCATAATATTTTATTTCGACGATTTGGAGAAGTTTGTTCAAAATCCTTACGTTCAACATTTTAGGGCTTTTGCCCATGGCAAACCAGAGAGAAAAGGATTTTATATCGATCTTATCGATGAAGACAAGCGAGTTTATAAAATAACTCATGAGAGAGACTTTGATAAGGAGATATTATCGAACCTAATGCTAAGATTCTTTGAGTACTGGCTTCAGGTCGGAGACACCGACACGACTCTTTACAACAAGGCCTTAACACTAAGCGACGATAGTTTGCAAGTGTTTAATGATGGGTTCAACAGAATTGAAGGTATTTTAACCAAAGATATCTTGATAGAATTCTATCAAAAATATAATCCCGATGCTCAAGAAGAACCAGGTAAATATCTGGATAGGACAATCTTGCCCAGAATAATTGTTCTGGGTTATCTTTTTGATAACTTAGGAAAGGACACGATCCAATTTTCCGAAAACAACTTCTCTCAAATATTTACGGATTATGAAAATTATTATTCGGGAGTTGACAAGCCGGACCTTGTCGATAAAAAAATTACGCGTGTTTATTTACGATTCATACTTCGAATCGAAGCAAGGTCAACTAATTTATCTCAGCAAATTCACAATTCAATTGATAAGGTTTTGTCCGGGAAAGAATTGTATTTGATATACTTGGAAGAGTGCTTAAGATTTAATTTGCTTACGGATGCCCGAAAATCATATTTTGAGCATAAACTGGTAAGAAATAAAATTTTTACCAGGCAAAGGAATACTGTCCTTTCGATTAAAGACAATTTGGAAACATTTAGGCGTAGATATGGGCAGCACTCCGATTATCTCAATAAACACATTAGGGAACTCACAAATCGGTTAAAGCAGTTAAGGGCCAAACCATGATTTCAATAATAGAAAATTAAGACATGGGTGGGTCAATGCGTTTATACTTGATGGTTGTTGTGTTGTTTCTAGATTATCACTCTCGGCATCCTTCCGGTAAAAAACATCGCACAAGTACAGATGAAATTAACTCAAAGTCCGGATTATGATCCTGCTGCTTTGCAAGTGGATCATGGAAAACAAACGGTAAAGGACCTCTCATTTGGTAATACTAATTATCCAGATAAATGCGCAGATAATTTAGATGTCGCTGGTCATCCAAATGGCATACCATTCGCTAACTTGAGGTTTGTCTTAGTGGGAGACGATTTCATCAACTCCAAAACTATATATACATCTAATGGACGCCGCTTATTCAATAAAAATATAGATATGATTCTGGTCGAAGGAGTAAACTATAACGGTATGGCAAAAGCTCCACTAGTTTGTAATGGACATGTAGTAGGAGTATTTAGCGGCTCTCTTGGGGAGGGAGCAGCAATCGGTTCGGCAATACCTTTTAAGTATCTTCAAACGGCAGGTATCAAATTCCCTGAGGGAACCGCATTAGCTGATATCCATTGGCCTGCATTATCCTTGTACGAGATGATTTACGTTAAGCCCTAACAGGGCTAATTGAGTCGGACTGGTTTTTCCACGGCGGCGCTTCCCTTGCCCCTCCAAAACCAGCCGCTCATTGGCGACGTTATGGCTGTAAAAGTCAGGTGGCATACAAGCAGGATAATTTGTCAGTCAAAGAATCGAAATGCACAAGGGCAAAGTAAAGTGCTCTCTCGAAAGTCATGGGGAAAGGGCAAGGTTGGTTCCACTCCACCTACCCAACCTACCCCCGAGCAAACGAGAGACGAAAGAATTGAGTCGCATGTTTTTTAGAAAACAAATGGCTGTTCGGATGGTGAGTCCAACAAATTCAACGTCAGGGGGTGCGGAGGATTCAGCGGCATGGCAGTGCCGCAGCGGGTTAAGTGGTGGGGCAAAAACTCGGTGCGGTGCAGCCAGTCCGTGCCATAACCTGTTGCTGCAGTGGACGAAGGGCTCTTTTTCAATGGGTTGCTACTGTGCTCTCTCGAAGGTTCTTTCTGAATCGAAGCTCAGGTGCCCTGTCGTCCTTTGCACTGAGCACAGTTAGGCTGATACGCTACGGATCTTATTCATCAAATAAAAGATATGTTAGATGACAGCTCTGGGGCGTATTGGGCACTCAGACTCAATAGGCTAATGATTAAGAGAAAAACAATATGAGAAACGATAACAATCTTAGAAAGAGCTTGGTCAAAACAGGGGTTGTAGCCGGAATCGCGGTGGTGGTAATGTATATTACTCCCAAATTATTACCACTTCCTCATTTTCTGAGTAACGCTTTTTTCATTTATCAGGGTCCTTTGCTTTTAGTAACTTTTATCGGTCTCTACCCCTTTCTTAGCAAAGAGAATATCTCCATTCCAGTTATATTGGGGACTATCTTCGGGGCTATTGCTGGAGTTTGTCGTATGATGTTCTCCGTTGTCCAAATGAACAATTTAATCTATATCCGTCGGTATATGAGTGGCACCGAAACTCCTGAAGCAAAGCAGATTTGGCAGAATATACTTAGCGGGGTCTTCACTGTTCAAAATGGGTTAAACTATGTAATGGATTTTTTTCTTGATTGGGCAATTCTTTTACTTAGCATTGCAATATGGAGGCACCCAAAGCTTGGAAAAATCTTCAGTGTTTTCGGTTTTATCGTGGGGGGGTTGCACTTTCTGATGAAAGCCCACACGTTTCCAGAACCACCGGCTGAAGCAGGTCTCTTTGATGCAGGCCCTCTCGTAAGCATATGGGCAGCCTTTGTCGTTATTTGGGTTCTGCGTAACATTTCATGGATGGATGAGTAATCAGCTTCAGCGACTTAGCAGATATATTTGAGCAAAGTTCCCTTCAGCCATCAATAACCAGAAGCTTAGATATGGGGACGCTAATCTACGGGTTGACATTGCTGCAAAATGAATTTAATATGTAGCATTTAAGCCTAACAAAGCAAATGCAGCCGACGCGCTTCTATTGCGCGATCTCTAATTTCGGGAGATGCGAAGATATTGTTCATTTCGGAAAGTATTGATGTGAAGCGCGCGCCTGATTTGGTTAGGTACCGACAGAACGAGAAGACTCCGATGTCATATTTGAAGTTTCTTTTTTTGACATTCTTTCTTTGGTATCAGCCCTTTTCATTTTCAAATGTGCAAACTCAAGAGGACGATGGCGACCCTCAACAAATTTATTTTTATAGTGATGCATTGGGTATGATAAATGGGCTGCTTAGGTATGAACATCAGTCATTTTCAGACAATGACCTAGATATCATAGAAGAAGCATTACGTAAACTTGTCCAATAAAGTACACTTTTATGACATTATGTGTCACGGTTTACACTTTTTGTGGTTCGCATCTTCAATACAGGGTGGACCGTTTTTTGCGCCTGGGACAAATTCACGCCGTCTGCACCCATCTACCATGATTTCCCTCTCCTTGGTAGGTATTTCTCGCGCTGGGAACCTGAAATCAGTTACAAGTCTATCGAACATCGGCGAATTTTCTTGTTGAAAGCGGAGAACCTGTCAAGGACGGTTCTGAGAGGAAAAAGGGGCTGAAAGGCCGACGACCTCCTCGGTTAGATGATGAGCAAACGCCAAAAATATTTAGAGAAATCGGAAAATACCAATGTGGGAAGAAACCAAGATTTTTCGAAACTGTTAGTGGGTTGCTAGACGTCGCATAATGCAAACAGCGAATTTTCATTCTGGACTCATTGACAAATTAGCCAAAGTAGCGTGGTACGAACCATTCGTGACATATTTAGTGCAGTTCATGACAAAAGACCTTGCTAATTTCGGCTTCAAGTTGTAAACTTGCCCACAAGCTTGGGTTATCACACCATGCAATTGCGCCCAAATGCTGTAATTTGGTTTGCTAGAAAAGCCACTTTCTAAAACACCTTAGAATTCAAGTATGCTAAAGTCACACAGAACAAAAGCTCAGCACGGTGAACTCTCCAAACGACTCATAATAAGTTGGAAGGTCATTGCCGGCTTCTGGGTTCTCATTGTACTATTATCACTTAGTGTTTTTATGCTGAGGATGAGCCAGATGCCTGACCATAAAGTGCAGACCCGTATGTTTTTGCCGAGTGTTTACGATTACACTCTTTGGGCTTTATTCACGCCTGCCATCTTGCTCATTGGCCGTAAACTTGTCAATGACGGCAACAGTTGGATGCGCAAAATCTTTATCGTTTTCATTATGGGTATTGCTGTGGTCTTGATGCATTCCTTTATTGTGGAATCGATTGTCTATTTTTCCGGCGTATCTCCCCCGTGCTGCACGACCTTGAACCATCTGCTCTTTCAGCATATCTTGTCCGGACTTTCGGTCAAACTACTTGTGTTTTTTGCCATTTTGGGGGGCGGCTATGCTATCGATTATTATCAGCAATCACAACACAGCAAACTCGAGATTAGTCGATTACAGGCACAGTTGATCCAGTCCAAACTGGATACGCTCAAGATGCAACTGCATCCACATTTCCTTTTTAACACTCTGAATACGATATCAGCCAACGTTGAAAGGAATCCGGCTGACTCTCGTCGCATGATAAGTCATTTGAGCCAACTCCTGCGCCTAGCCTTGCAAAAGAAGGATGAGCAAGAAGTGATGCTGGATCAGGAATTAGAGTTCTTAACTACGTATCTCGAGATCGAAAAGCTGAGATTTCAAGAACGCCTGAAAACCAAGCTCGACGTGCAGGATACGGCTAGGAGAGCGCTGGTGCCGAACATGCTTCTGCAGCCGATCGTTGAAAATGCTATTCGACACGGTGTCAGCAAATACGTCAACGGCGGTGAAGTAAAAATTCGGGCCGCAAAGCAAAACGGTAGACTAGAATTGTGTGTCGAAGATAATGGTCCTGGGCTAACAAATCGCACTTCTGGCAGGAACAACCGCGGACTGGGTCTAGAGAATACACGCCTGCGACTGACCGAACTCTACGGCACGGACTACTTACTTGAATTGCATAACCTTGAAGAAGGTGGACTGCTCGTCAGGATAGCCATTCCGTTCCGTACAGCAGAGGGGCAAAGTGAAAAGAAAGATAATTACCGTCATTGTTGATGACGAAGAACCAGCTCGACAGCGCCTGATCGAACTCTTGGGGCAGGAAAACGACATCGAACTTGCTGGCAAATGTGCGAATGGTTTCGAAGCCATAGAATCCATTAGGGAGACTCGGCCGGACCTGCTGCTGTTGGATGTTCAAATGCCCGAGTTGAATGGCTTTGATGTTCTCGGGCGCGTCGGCCTTGAACTCATGCCGGTTGTTGTTTTTGTGACCGCGTTTGACAGGTATGCGGTGCAGGCGTTTGATGTTCATGCCTTCGATTATTTACTCAAACCAATTGACGATCAGCGCTTTAAAGAAACCTTAACCCGAGCCAGAGAACACATCCTGCAAGACCGTAGGCAGGAACTCAACCGCAAGCTCATGGACCTGCTCGCTGCTTATGAGCGCAACATGTTACAAGAAACCCACAACAAATCATCAGGAAGGTACAGACAAAAATTAGCCATCAAAGAACGAGGGGAGATTATCTTATTCGATGCCAAGGATGTTGACTACATTTCCGGTGCGGGCCCATACGTTTCAATACATATTGGCGGAACTTCATATTTGCTGCGAGAACGAATGAGCAAATTGGAAACCGAGCTCGACCCACAAATTTTTGCACGAATACATCGTTCAGCTATCGTCAATGTCGAGCGCATCAAAAAACTTCAACCCTATTTCAACGGAAAGTATATCATTTTCCTGAGGGACGGTACACGACTCAAGCTAAGTCGCAACAGGCGCGAAATATTCCTGGAGCGATTTGGCTTGGGTTCCCGCGGGGAAGACTAGGACAACTTGAGCTTGAATAAGTTAGCACAACAATCTCTCCTCATCCCTCACTCATCACTCCAAGGAATTCATTTCTCATCTTTTGGCGGTGCCTTTGTTTCATGGCTGGACGGAATTACAAGTTATCGCAATGTTCTATTATTTCACCGCTAGCACAGTTCAAAAATGTTCGAATTCTACATGTCGACTCTCGAGGCTCCCAATAACGGCGTAGCCGTGGAATGTTTATGACTGGCTTTTGAAAACGCAAGTTTCTGCCTGACATTTCGTGACATGAGACTGTCAGTTCATGTCACGCCACAAATATCTTGTTTCATCCCGCTTCTTCTTGCCGGAAAATCTTCGTAATACCATTCAGAAAAAGACCGCTGTATTTACAACTAAAGAAAGGAGCAAAATCATGAAAAACTTACCTATTCTAACGATCCTTGCGACTCTCTTCTTGGGCATGTTCGTAGACATTCAAGCGCAAGCCACTTATCAGCCTATGAAAGTGGAAGAGAAAATTCTCAAGAGTTCCAACATTGCAGTGCCGACAATTCAATGTATGATGTGTGCAAGGCGCATCGAGGACAAACTCGCGTCGCTAGCTGGGATCAAAGAAATCGAGGTCGACCTTGAGGCTAAAGTTGCCCTAATGCGCTACGATGACACTGTTGTCAATCTTCGCAACATCGAGCAAGCGATTGCCAGTATCGGCTACCATGCGAATAATGTCAAGCGCGACCCTGAGGCTTATGCCAGCCTGCCGCAATGTTGTAAAGAACCCAAAGACCGGGACACGGACTTGCGGCATTCCGATAGCCGTGATGTCCGCGAACATTGGCAAGAACGCGATAAATGGCAAAACGTGCCCGCAATTTTCGAAGCAATGGCTATTCAATCGGGCAGTGTCGTCGCGGATATTGGTGCTGGTCGGGGCTACCTCACTGTCCGGCTTGCTGAGGCAGTGGGCGAAAATGGAAAAGTCCTGGCCGTAGACATTGACACAAGCGCTGTTGAGTTTCTGCGAACTTATTTAAATGAACAGGAGATTGGAAACGTCCAGGCTATACTTGGCAAACAGGACGATCCCTTGCTGCCCCAAGAAACACTCGATGCTGTTGTGATTGTCAATAGTTACCACGAGATGACAGCTTACCAAAATATGCTCAACAAAATCAAAGCTTCTCTCAGACCGGGCGGCCATCTCGTCATTTCAGAACCCATCTCTGACAGGCGTTTGCAGGCTTCTCGACGCAAGCAGGTCTCGAGACATGAGATTGCGCTGCAATATGTTAAGGCGGAAGTCGAGCATGCTGGCTTTGAAATTGTACAAGAGCAGGGAGCATTTGTAAAGCACGATCATGCTGACCACCAGCAGACCTTCTGGTTGCTTGTCGCCAAACGTCCTATAGAAGGATAAGCCATCATGAAAGACAATCCTGGATTGCCAAGAAAACTTGGACCTGGGGATGGAATTGGGCTAGTGATTTCGAATGTCATTGGTGTCGGCATATTTACGACGCCAGGGATTGTAGCCGGGTTGGTACCTAACCCGGTTGCAATCCTGGCCCTATGGCTCGCTGGTGGCGTCCTGGCTTTAGTGGGTGCCATCGCCTATGCAGAACTCGCCGCCCTAGTGCCACGAGCGGGGGGGGAGTATATCTACATTAGCAGAGCGTACGGCCCCGTCGTTGGATTTCTTGCTGGATGGACTTCTTTTGTCGCTGGCTTTTCTGGGGCGATCGCAGCCTCTGCCGTGGGATTTGCCATCTACCTGGAACGCTTTATCTCTGTACTCGGAGATACTAAGCCAATCGCGACCCTGCAAATCGCCATGTTGAGCTTGGAACTGTCACCTCGGAGGCTGCTCGCAGTTGCAATCGTCTTTCTCATTTCTGCGATTCATGTTCGCGGTATTAAATTAGGCAAGCTTGTTCAGAATTGGCTGGTCGTGCTCGGATTGTTGGCCATCGGGGTCCTGCTGGTTGCCGGTCTTCTATCGGGCGAATCGAACAGCCATATCTCATCGCCTGATCGCGATCAGTTCACTCTGTCAGCCTGGCTGTTGGCGCTTATTCCGATCATGTTCACATACAGCGGCTGGAATGCGGCCGTGTATCTGTCTGAGGAAATGAAAGAGCCGGCTAAGAATGTCCTGATAGCATTGACTTTTGGCACCTTCGTGGTCATTGTTATTTATCTCATGTTGAACCTGTTCTATCTCAAAACGCTCTCGGTGGCAGTCCTTGCAGAAACACTCAACGCCGGAGATGCTACAGCCGAAGTGCTGTTGGGCTCGAATGGTGCTGCTGTCATAACGATAACCATCCTATTGGCTCTAATGAGCAGTGTGAGTGCCATGGTTATGGCGGGATCACGCACAGTTTGTGCGATGGCCCGCGATGGTGTATTCCCAAGGGGGGCCGGCAAGGTCCACCTGGGCTACAAAACCCCGTGTGTCGCCATCACAACACAAGGTGTTTGGAGTTGTATCCTCATACTATCCGGCACATTTGAAGACCTGCTCCTCTATACCGGATTTGCGATCACATTGTTCAGCGCTGTCGCCGTGCTCTCCCTTTTTGTACTGCGGCGCCGATGTGCAAACACTACCTATATGAATAGACCTTTTGGCGGTCTAATTGGACCGGCTTCATTCAGTCTGTGTGGCTTGATTCTAGTCGTCAACGCGATTTGGGCAAATCCGCACGCCGCGGCCTCCGGATTATTAATAATTGCAATTGGATTGCCGGCTTATTTCGGTTGCCAAGTCTGGCAAAAAATAACAGACCGGAACTTGAATTTTTGGGGGAGGGCTCAATAGGTTTCATTGTTATGTGCTTTACATTTTAATAATTGTTGAAGCTAGCGCCAGGTCAAATTCAATCATGGGAGACGCGTCGCTAATGTTGACTGACATGAATTATATTGGAGACATCGAAAATTCTACTCTGAAGTAGGTAGATAAAGTATAGCGTTCGGCTTTGTAAAATCTTTGACTTTTAGGAGGTAGAAGATCATGGAGAAGTTTTTGTTGAACGTTCGGCTAAATAAATTTTCAGGAATATGCTTGTCGGTGTTAATCTGGAGTTTCGGTTTAGGAAAGCCTGCTCTCAGTGACGATTCTGATAATAGGAATAACTGGCCAAGATGGCGTGGCAATAATTTTGATGGAATTGTCTCGGGGACAGGGGTAATCAAATCTGGAGAAAACTACCGACTTAAGATTGTATGGAAGAAGCCACTTGGGTCAGGGTGTTCAAGTGTATCAGTTGCTGACGACCGTGCTGTGACTATGTTTTCGGATGGCACTTTTGATGATGTGATAGCCTTCGATGCGCAAAGCGGCGTAGAAATATGGAGATTCAAAATTGACTCAACATACAAGGGGCATGATGGTTCCTATGGTGGGCCCATTTCTACTCCATTAATTTCTGGCAATAAAGTCTACGGAATTGGTCCCAAAGGACAGTTGTTTGCCCTGGATGTTAAAACTGGTAAGGAAATTTGGTCCAGCCATTTGGAGAATGACCACGATGCGAGGGTACCCTTTTATGGTTTTGCCACCTCTCCAGTTGTTGATAGCGATGTACTAATCGTTGAAACCGGCGGGAAAAATGAAAATGCAATTGCCGGGTTTGACAAAGATACAGGAGAGCGTTTGTGGGCAACAGGCACAGATATTATTAGCTATCAATCTCCGATCAGGTTGAATATTCATGGACAAAATCAAGTGTTATGTGTTGGAGATCGGTACTTATGTGGGTTAGAGCCAAAGTCAGGTAGGATGTTATGGGAATATAGCCATAAAGGTGGTGGAAATTACGGTAGCAAGAGTATGAATCCTGTGATAGTTGGTGATAACAGGCTTTTTTTAAAGCATAGCGGTAGGGGAGCTATACTGGTCGAAATAAATAAAAAAGATGATGAATTCATAGCTGAAGAAGTGTGGACTACCAGAAATATTAGAATGACTTACGATATACCAATTTATTTCGATGGTTATCTATATGGTTATAGTAATCGCTTTCTAACTTGCCTTGATGTTAAGACTGGTGAGAGTGTGTGGAAGTCCAGACAGCCGGGCGATGGGTTCTTAATTCTTGTTGATGGTCATCTAGTTATTGTAACTAAGAAAGGTACGCTTCATATTGCAAAGGCAGGTCCGCAGGCCTATTATGAGATTGCAGATTTGAAGTTGTTTGATAAAGTGGCCTGGACACCTGCCAGCTTTGCAAATGGCAAAATCTATGCGCGAAGTCATAGTGAAATTGCCTGTATCGATATTGTCAAAATTGCGCAGGTAGCCAGGGCAGAAACCGAAGCGGAAGTTGTTGTTTCTTCAAATTCAGAGTTTGTCAAATTTGTTAAGAAATTGAATTCAGCACAAAATAAGAACGTTTTAATCGACGAGTTTATGAATTCTCATGAGCAGTTCCCGGTAATTGAAGGTGATAGTCTTGTCCATTTGATCTACCTTGGCGATGCTAATGATATGGCACTGGTTAGTGATGTAACCGCATCGAGACATGAAGCCCCTATGAAAAGAGTTGCGGAAACTAATTTTTTCTACTATTCGGTCTCGCTTGAGCCGGATGCCAGAATGAATTATAGGTTTGTTAGGAATTTTGAAGAGAATATTACTGATCCACTCAATTCCAGAAAAGTCGCTTCAATCTCTGGTGAATCATCGTGGGTTTCGATGCCAAATTGGGAAGAGCCAAAACATTTGGTGGAACCTGAAGGTATGAAACGGGGAAGAATTGATACGTTACAATTTGAAAGTAAGTTGTCGAAAAATACTCGCCGGCTTGATGTCTATCTGCCCGCTGATTATGATGAGAGTGAAACAAGATATCCGGTAGCTTATGTTCATTGGGGTGTGTTTGCGCAAAAGTTGGGAAAGATGCAGAATACGGTGGATAACTTAATTGGAAGGAGTGTCTCCCCTGTTATTGTTGTATTTATACCTCGTATTCCACGAAGCGGAATGAGAGAATTTATGTTTGATTTGAGGGAGGAGTATGCACAGATGTTTGTTGAGGAATTGGTTCCTTTTGTCGATAAGAATTATCGAACCATGGCTTCCCCTAGATCAAGAGCAAATATAGGGATGGGGTATGCAGGGTTTATGTCATTCTATTCTACTTTCCAGTATCCGGGCAACTTTGGCAAGGTGTCTGGTCAATCTACTTTTCTAGATACTGCCCAGGAGGAAGAGCTTAAATCACTTGTGTCAGATTCGGAAAACCTTCCACTCCAGATTTATTTGGATTGGGGTAAATATGATATGAGAGGACATTACGAGGCATGGAGTTTGGTAGATGGTAACCGTTCCTTTGCAACATTTCTGAAGGAAAGAGGTTACATGCTTACCGGTGGCGAAGTCAACGATGGTTTTAGCTGGGCGAGTTGGAGAAACCGCACCAATAAGGTTCTTGAGACATTTTTTCCTTTGGAAGGACTCGATTGAACATCATACCGATTTCGCTTCATATCTGGAAAGGTTAGTGTGTGAGCTGTGTGATAACCCGCCACACTAATTGCTTTCTCTTGATAGGGACTTGATTTCTTTGTAGTTAACTAACTCTGCGGCTTGTTGCTCGTTATTTCGTACCAGGAGCAGAATGACGCACTGTTTCTTTTCGTCTACCTTGATTTCCTTTTCCTGGGTCGGCATTTCACCGGCGCTTAGGCGGAAATCGGTAGCAAGTCTACTGAACATGGACCAATTTTTCTTCTGGTAAGCACCTAGTCAAAGCAAGGAAAAAACGGATTGATATGACCTGATTCCGAAATATGTAAAATGAAAAAGAATCCGGCTGGCCGCATAGCCTCTGCAGGCGATGTAATTCAAAGCTTGACGGAGAAACAGGCGCGTGTTTCGTCATACGACGACGTCAAATCTATTGCTGTTCTCTACTTTGAAAACATGAGCTCCGATAAAGAAAACGAGTACTTTTGTGCTGGAATCACTGAGGACATCATCATTGATCTATCGAAAATTCAAGACTTGAAAGTGATTCCGCGTTCCGACGTGTTGCCGTTCCGTAATCAGGAAATTAACTCTCGGCGTATAGGTGAGACCCTGGGTGTCCACCATATTCTGGAAGGGAGTGTTCGTAAGGCTGGCAAAAGACTGCGGATTACGGCACAACTGATTGACGTGCACAGTGGCTTTCAGGTTTGGGCAGAGCGATATGATCGATCACTGGAAGATGTTTTTGAAATCCAAATGGAAGTTGCCGAAAAGATTTCCGAAGCCATGAAAGTTTCTCTCTCCGAAACAGAGAAAAAATGCTGGCTCAAAAACCGACGGAAGATCTGCTTGCATATGATTTCTATATGCGTGCCAGGGATTTCCTCTCCCGCGGCGGAAAAAAGAACAACGAATCAGCTATCCAGATGTTCGAACTCGCCCTTGACATCGACCCTAATTTCAGTCTGGCTTATATTCACATCTGATATCCAAAAGGAATACGACGCAGGGATCAAATATTATAAACTTGCTTCGGCGGTCAAACCGTATAGTGAGGAACCTTGGATGCACCTGGAGATGATGTACCGCCGAAAAGGCGATCTCGAGGCATCCAGGGAGGCAAGAGATAAGATGCTTGAGTTGGCTGAACGAAACTTGAAGTGAATCCCAACGATGGGCTATTGCTAAGTCGCATGGGAACGTTATATGCGGATGAAGGTGACGATGATAAGGCCCTGACGGTTTTGAAAAAGGTACTTAAAATTGCTCCAGACGATGGGGTTGCACTATACAACTGTGCCTGC
>JAABYK010000139.1:0-4460 GCA_011775825.1 Candidatus Zhuqueibacterota bacterium
TTCGTAGATGTCGTTATCCAACGGTGGAAAAACACCCGTCTCATGGATCGGAACGATGATATTGGGTGCGTTGTAGCGTGTGTATCCTGAGGTGACCACAATCTGCGGGAAGAAGTCTGATTTCGCCTCACCGATTCTGGCCTCTGTCGCATCCCGCTGCGCTCGAACGGATTTCATGGTTGGATTGTTCTTCAAGGCGATCTCCAATGCTTGCGTGATCGTGGTACCCTGCAAACCGGCATGAGCATGAAGGATTGGCAACAGGGGAGCCATTAGGAAGATCAGAAGCAAAAGTTCCATCATTCCAGTTTTTTGACGTGTCATTTTTCTGCATCCATTTTGTTTTTTTTAAATATGATGCCGTTTTCGGAAAAAAATAAATAGTTAGTGAGTAATTACTAACTATTGTTTAAAAAAACTATTTCAGGCTTTCTGAAAACACTCGCCACAAAGCCGGAGCCTTTTCGCTGATTTCAAACTGGAATCCGCTCAGAGACCATAACAGCGCCATCGCCTGTACGAGGCCCAGGAACCCGATAGCTGTAGCTTCAACATCAATGTCACTTCTTATCTGCCCTGTTTCCCGGGCACGAACAAGGATGCCTCGGATCAGATCCAAATAGTGGTTGACCATCCTCAAAACCGAACTGCGCAACATCGGATCGTTTTGATGTACTTCTTCGGAAAAAACCAATCTGGGAATACCTTTATTGTTTTCAAGATAACTCAAATGAATTCTAAGGATTTCCCTTAGCTTTTCAACAGGATTTTCAATGTTGGCAACAGCGGTGCTGATGCTGCCCGTGAGACTCTGGCCGACTTTTTCAATCATTGCCTGCATGATTTGACGCTTATTCTTAAAATGTCGATACAAGGCAGCATCTGAAATACCAATTTTCTCGGCGATTTTTTTCATGGTCAGTTTTTTTGCCCCCTCTTCTGAGATGATTTCCAAAGCGGCAAAAACAATCTGATCTTTGCGATTGTTCGACGAGTGCATCATAACTAAAACCTAAGGTTGTTGGTAATTACTAACTAACATAATAAGTATTTGATTGAAAGTCAAGAGTTTTTTTACAATTCTGCATGGCCATGCTGTTTTTGGTCAAAGTCCGATGGCGTTCCCATGTTCATATTTATGGTTTCATGATAAGATTACTCTCTGATGAGACTCTTCATCCTGTTGCAGCGGAGCCGACGCAGCCGACACGGAATAATATAAATTCTCGCCTTGTTTACAAGGACAAATAGTAGACCATAAATTCTAAAACCCCAGTCCTCTTTTTTCAATGCAATTTTTAGGATGATAGAATTTATGGTTTTTTGTTTCTGGAGGTTTAAAACATAAAAGGAGGTGTGTAAAATGGGTTTGTGTCACCATCAAAATTCATCAAGATGGAGTTGCTATCTTCTCATCGTCAGTACGACATTATTTTTCACCGGAGGGCTCCTGTTCGCACAGGAAGGACCACCGGCTCCGGGTCTTCATGCCTACACAAAAGGTCATGCTAAGTTTGAGTCGCCACCGGATTTGCTCGGCGGCCCGGTAACGGTAAAAGTCACGCAAGATAATGGCAGCACACGTTGGGTGCTTCCCGGCCCACGGATGTTAGATCCATCCGTTTTCGGTACTCCGGATAAACCGGTCGGCTTCGATCCGGCACCGTTCCCGCTTCTGGGTGTGCCGCTGGATATGCGCAACACGATGGTGTCCTCCGCAGCTAAGTACACCTTTGTAGACCATGCCACGCCTTTCAGCGATTGGCGCGAAGTGGGCGTGGGCAGCATCGAGATGGAAGTCACAGACGCGACGGCAATAGACGGAGCCCGAACCAAAGATAAGGTGGACTTTGTGGCCACGTTCAAGAGCCCCGACGATAAACACGAATACAAAGTGACTGCCGACAAAGCCATCCCACATGGTATGGCCTACCCGTTTTTCGGAGGTGTGGTCACCAATCATTTACTCCACGGTGCCACCGGAATCGGAACACGCCTGATGCCCACGGAATTCACCTATGCGGCGTTTTGGGCCATCGGCGATATTTATCGAGATGGTGAACTTGTCAACAAGGACCATCTCGTGCACGTGATGGTGACAGAAATCGTCCGGGGCGAAGGCTACAAACTTCATTTTGATGGCGGCGTCGGAGATCCTCCAAGTGGAACCACACTTCATCTGATGGTGCCTGCATATCGCCCGGGTCCAAAGGGGCTTGAGAAGGCTCCCGTAAAAACCGGATTCGTACCGTTCCCATTCGTCAAAAAACACATGCAGGCGACAATGAAAAAGGTCAAACAACTGCCCGCTGAGAAGCGTGAAAAGAAAATGGCGGTGCTTAAAGAAGTGAAAGCCATGATGGACAAGACCAAAGAACACGTGATGCATGCGATGCAGGAAGGTAAAATGGATGGACAACCCTTCTTTCACGTGATGTTCGGGAACATCGAAATGGAGGCGAGCCGATAAGAAACAGCGATGAGAGTCCTCGGAATACCGGGGACTCTCTATCTGTTGATCATCCCATGATAAATTAGTTAAAGCCAAGACGGATTTGATTTCGAAACATTTGGAACGGAAGAAACTGACAGCATCGACCCTCGTAGTCCTTCTTTTTGGGTTCTTTCTGTTTGGCCACTCTTTATTGGCCGGTGCAGACGAAAAACACGTTGTCCGGCTCACAAACATTGAATTTAGACCCAACCGTTTGAAAGTCGACGTTGGGGATTCCATAAAGTTTATTAACAAAGATGAGTTCAAACATGACGTCTACCTCGTGAGAACGGCCAATCCCAACGATGTTCTTTTGACAGCCACTACCATTGAATCTGGAGAAGCTACCTCGGTAACCATCGAAGAGGAGGGTCTGTTCACCCTCTACTGTACCATTCACGGTGGGATGCGGGGGAAAATCACCACCACTGATTCGTTTGAGCTGACCGAGGAAGAAAAGAAACGAGCGGCGGCTAAAAAGGTGCTGCCGCCCATCGTCAAGACGGGAGAGGAGTTGTTCTGGAATGAAGCGCAATGCCATCAATGCCACCAAATCGGCGATCGCGGCGACGGGATTCGCGGTCCGAATTTGAGTGACATCGGCTTTCGATCGCGCTTCCGGGCCGAGAAGTTGGGCCTGGCTTCCGGCACCGAATACTTGATTCAGTCGATTTTGGAGCCGTCCGCTTATCTTGTTGAGGCCTACACCAATGACATGGCCACCGTTTATCAACCGCCAATCGATCTGAATGAACAACAGATCAAAGCCATCATCTCGTATCTTCAGAGTCAGGGTGGTCAGGTGGATACCTGGGCCATTGATATCGACGCGAAGAAGCTCCAAACGAAACCCACGATGAATCCGTTTAAAAATGGCGATCCCGAACGCGGCAAAACCATTTTCACCGATGCCGGTTGCCCGAGTTGTCATACAACGAAACCAGGAGAAAAAAAATCTTCCACCGCCGGACCGGACTTGACTGCGATCGGCGCGTTCCGGAATTGGACGTGGCTGGCGGAGTCGGTGATCGATCCGAATGCGGAAATCGGTTCGAATTGGAGATACACCACGGTTTTTCTCAAGCCGGAGAGCGATGGCTTTCAATCCGAAAAAACCGTGTTCGGCTTCGTTCGCGAAAATACAGAAGAAGAAGTAAAAATTCTACTCGAAGAAAACCGCATCGCCACATTTTCCGGCGATCAGGTCAAACGAGTTGAAATCAGCGAATTGTCCAAAATGCCCACCAACTACGGCGAAATTCTCACCTTTCAACAAATGGCGGATTTGATCCGCTATCTCCAAACGCTCAAAGGCGAACAAGAGACAGCGGGACAGGCGTCTTCGGCAGGCCAGAAGTAAGGCCTCGCATATCTTTGGCAAACTTTGCGTGTTCTGCATTCGTTCTGAGTTATGGCGGACTCAACCGGTTTCTCAAAAAGCTTGCTTAGCCTTGAGCAGCTTTTTAATCCATTCGATAAACTTGAGTGCGCCTTCTTCGACTTTCAGTTTATCCGCCGAATTCTCCATCTCTTGCTGAACCAGACTTTCGTAAGCGTTTTTGGTTTCCGCATGGGAAAATTGTAGCGTCCGTTGCTGGTCATTTCCGGCTTCCGTTAACAGTTCATATGTCTGTCTGCTCGTGCTTATGCCAATCAGAATTCTACTCTTTTCGGTGTTTTCCAGGGCCTTATAAATCGCGTGAAATCCGCTTGTATAGAAATAGCCAACAAGGCAGTCAAATAATTTGGTATCTTTGATGAGCGCTTGAAACCTTGATTTGAGGTTTTTCTGCTCTTCGTTGGTGATAAAGGTTAAATCGTGTTGGTCCTGTACTCCATTTCCATAGATGTTAGCTTACGCTCCAGGTTTCTTAAAAAGGGTTAGGGTTTCAGTCACCTATTCAGAAATCTTTTTCCGTCCTCTTTAAATTGTTCTCAGGTTCCACACAACGATTTTTTAGTGCCG
>JAABYK010000139.1:4569-10673 GCA_011775825.1 Candidatus Zhuqueibacterota bacterium
AGATGCTCAGCGGTTGCGGAATTTCAGGTTACTGAACCTGTTATTAATAAATACTTCCATTGTCCGTCCAAACTCCTGAATTATGCAACAGCCCCGCAATCCACTACTGCAAATGATAGCTGTAGAATTGATGAAGTTTCTTGCTCACAGGATACCGTATTTACCATATTCGCTTAATTGGGTATTTGTCAAATGCATCGTCCTTGCTGATTATCGGTATGTTTTCCTTCATGCTTTGGGAGATCAGAAGTCGCTCGAAGGGGTCACGATGATAAGAGGCAAACGTTTCAACCGGATAGATATGTTCGGCCGTCACATTGAGAAGTCGAATGTTGTTTCCAATGACATGGCGGTCTACAAATTTTTCGAGCCTCTCCGAGAGGCTTAACTTGTTTAGGCTAATCTTGATCGTCATTTCCCAAAGGCTTACCACACTTAAGAATATCTGGTTAGCGTTATTCAAATAGATACGCTTCACTTTATGGCTCAAGTTCTCATTGTCTTCAAGAATCCATAGCAGGGCATGGGTGTCGAGTAAATATTTCATTGCATATATTTTTCAAAGTCACTCAAAGGCTCATCAAAATCTGGTGAAATTTGAATCTTGCCCTTAGCTGTCCCTAATTCTCTTTGCGGTCTGCTACTATCAATGGAGACTAACTTCGCTACGGGTTTGTTGCTCCTTGCGATGATGACTTCTTCACCATTGAGAACTTGCTTAATCAACTTTGAGAAATGCGTCTTTGCTTCGTGTATGTTTACTTGAGTCATATCATTTTCTCTTAGTCATATTTTAGACTAAAGTAATTTATAATTTGCGTCAGATGCAAGTACAATTCAATTCCATGTGTCACCAGGTACCTCCGCCCAATCTCCCGAGCAGCTTGGCTTGCGTGAGGAGCTCAAAATATGAATCAGAAATTTACATACTTGTCTTATCTCGCGGGAAGCTTTATCAACAAACCATTTCGTTTTTAAGTTAATGAAAAGTCGGGAAAACACACTCGGCTTCGTCATCACAACAGGAATCCGTATCGCAAGCCGAGTAGGTCAATAGGAGCAGGCAACTTCGGAGTCAATTAATAAAATAATATCAAAAAATCGGTGGCAAATATGCCAGTCAAAAAAGATCAATTTCCCAATATAGAAAAACCCCATCCAATTTTTCACTTGCTTTTGCGGGCCGTATCGCCTAATATAATATAGTATGGCACTCCGAATCGGCATAGTTGGATTACCCAACGTCGGCAAAAGTACCACGTTTAATGCGCTCGTCAAAGAACAGAACGCGCAAGTGGCGAGTTATCCGTTTTGCACCATGGAGCCGAACAAAGCCATCGTCCCCGTTCCGGACCCGCGGGTTGAAAAACTCGCCGAACTCGCCAAAGTCGGAAAGACGATTCATGCCACCATTGAATTCGTGGATATCGCCGGACTGGTGAAAGGCGCCAGTCACGGGGAAGGACTCGGCAATCAATTTCTGGGCAACATTCGCGATACGGCGGCCATCGTGCATGTGGTTCGCTGCTTTGAGGACCCCAATGTCGCCCACGTGAGTGAGACACTCGATCCGTGGCTGGATATTGAAATTGTCAACACGGAACTGGCTTTGGCCGACTTGCAGCAATTGGAACGCAAAATCGAGCGCCTTGCCAGGCAAGTCAAGGGCGACAAAAAGGCTCAACCGCTCCTTAATATGGCTCAGGCCCTGCAAGCGCATCTCAATTCCGAACAACCCATCTCTACGTTTCCGCAGCAGAATGACGACGCCTTTCGAAGTCTGAACAAGGAAATGCAGTTCCTGACGAGCAAACCGGTCATTTACGTCGCCAATGTGGATGAAAGCGGCCTTGAAGCGGACAACGAGTCTGTGCAGGCCGTGCGGGATGTGGCACACGAGCAGCAGGCGGAGGTGGTCAAATTGTGCGCGAAACTCGAAGAGGACATGGCGGACATGAGCGACGACGAACGCCATGAATTGCTGGAGTTAGCCGGAACCGAAGAAAGCGGACTCGAACAGGTCATTCACAAGAGCTTCCAGGCCCTGGGGCTCATCAGTTTTTTCACCATGAACGAAAAAGAGGTGCGAGCCTGGAACATCCCCAAAGGCACACAGGCCCCGCAGGCGGCGGGTGCGATTCATACCGACTTCGAACGCGGCTTTATTCAGGCTGAGGTGATTTCGTACGAAACTTTCGTGGCGCATGGGAGCGCTGCTGCCGTGAAAGCTGCGGGCGAAATGCGCATGGAAGGCAAGGATTACATCGTGCAGGACGGTGACGTGATCTATTTTCGGTTTAATGTGTGATGTCTTCCAACTCGCTCAGTGCTTCTTAAGGCTCATCCTCACGGTGTTCTTCACTTTCTTCATGCCTTGTTGATTGATCAAGAATTCTCAGGTTGGTGGCGCCATGAACTCGGGCCCAACTGGCTCTTTGATGCTTGTGCGAACAATTTGGTCAATTTCTTCCTTTGCCTCTTTGTCGAGAGACCAACCAAGGACGCTATCCATCGCATCCAACTGCTGTGGACGGCGTGCCCCCCACAGGGCGATGCTCGCACCGGGCTGATCCAAAACCCATCGCACGGCAAGATGGATAACCCGCTTGTCATAATGTTCGCGGGCAAACCGGTCGAGCTGATCGACCGCCTGCAAATACTGAGCATAGCGTGGCGGCTGGAACTTGGGATCGACTTTTCGCAAATCGTCACCGGTAAATTTTGTGTCCGACTGCATTTTTCCGCTCAATAACCCTCGACACAACACTCCGTACGTAAGGGTTGTGATGTTTCGGTCGCGGCAATAGGGCAACACATCGCGCTCAATTTCTCGCTCGAATAGGTTATAGGGCGGTTGAGTGGTATGCAAGGGTGCCGCTTCGCGAAATCGATCCATTTGTTCGGGAGAATAATTGCTCACCCCGATGCTGCGAATCTTTCCTGCTTGTTGAAGTTCGAGCAGCGATTCCGCCGTCTCCGCTACCGGAACACGAGAGTCCGGCCAATGCACCTGATAAATATCGATATAGTCGGTTCCGAGCCGTTTCAGCGAGTCATCGATTTCCTTGCGAATCCGTTTCTTTGTAGAGTTACGGACAATCTCATCATCCCGCCATTCCAAACCGACTTTGGTTGCAATGATAATTTTATCTCGATTGCCGTATCCAGCAACGGCCTTCCCTACAATTTCTTCAGACCGGCCGAATCCGTAGACGGGAGCCGTGTCAATCAAATTGATCCCTTTGTCCAGTGCAGCATGGATGGTGCGAATCGACTCTCGTTCGTCGCTCCCGCCCCACATCCAACCGCCAATGGCCCAAGTGCCCAAACCAATGCATGAAGCTTTAAATTCCGAATCGCGAAGTTTAACGAATTCCATGCCCTCCTCCTTTTTATCTGCGTGCAATCATTCTTCAAAACGAAAATCCCGTGCCGAATGTGAAGACGCTACTGTCGTAATTAAAATAAGGATCGTTGGAGTTATTATTCAAGTAGTAAAAATCGAGAGAGAGTTCAAAGTTCCTAAATGCACTCTTTTGCGAAAATTGTTTAGTCAGATTAAACCAAACAACATTGCGGGTGTCCCGGCGGTCTTCCGGGATGAGGAGAGGTTCGCCGTTTAAGTCTAGGGCCTCATAACCATAGTTCTTAATGTAGCGATCATAGCCCATTTTGACTCTTGTCTGCCAGGGCAGCAGTTGAGTCAAAACCGTACTCATTTCATGTCCTTGGTAAGCATAAGGATCGTCAAAAAGATCGTCCTCTGTGTTGTAATTCCATATTTCGCCTGCCAAGGCTGAATAGCGAGCTGCGTCGCTCAAATTGATACGTCTCAAGTACTGAAAACTCAATCCTGTAATAGAGCTGAGCGATTGGCCGAACTTGAGACTGCCAATAAATTGACTTGCAGATGGGGCTTCCTGTTCGGAGATTACCACGCCACCGGACTCCCCTTGTCTCCCTCCGCGCCCATGGCCAATATTTGACATGTCTCTCGCACCCGTGACCACGGTTTGGGTTTCGTAGTCTTTGAGACCGTACCTCGTATACAGTATAAGCGAGGTGCTAGTCGGCAAAAACCAACTGAACCGGCCAAACAGTTGATGCTCAAAATGGCTGAACTCCGGTAAATTCTCATAGTCGCGATATTTGACAACATATCCAAACTGTGTGATAATGGCATCGTCGGGCTTGGCTTTAAAGTTTGCATAACCGGTCGCTTGACCGTAGTTGCTGTAATCGTACACATCGCGGTATCGACTGAGTCTTATGTTGGCCCCGAAATTTAGTGCCTCACCTTTGGACCCTAAGAATCTTGAGAAAGCGGCCCCTACTTTATGGTGATGAGACAGGCGATCACTGTATTCGGTAAATACATTGACATTGCCATCATAGTACAAACGAGTCACCAGCGCCTCGCTCTGAAAATCTCTGGCCAGATACACATTCACTTGAGTGATGTAATCCGAAAGTCCTTTGTAGTTTCGGAATGAATTGTCATCATAGACCATTTCAACCGACACGCTTTTTGTGAATTGACTGTATCCCGCGGTCGTTATCGTCATCATTATAATGAAAGCTATCGAAAACATCTGTTTATATTTCCTGGTCATTTTCTCACCTCGTTTTACCTCGTTTATTTTCAAACAAAAAGATCAGTTGTGTTTTCCACCATGCTTTTTGCCTCCACCACGGCGATGGCGTCTCAATGCATCGCCCCGTCCGTCACGAATGCCATCGCCATCCTCATCAATAAAATAATCGCGATGACGACCTCCATGATGCATCCGAGCAGCTTCCAGTCGGTCGTCTAAACCGTTGCCGTTCTCATCCAGAAGTTTGCCCTGAATTTTACCTGTCCTCTCATCGATGAAGCCATGTTTCTGATCCAGAAAGACATCATCTTTCTTGTATTTTATGCCGGTTATGTCATTGGTGCCATCTTTGTCAATATCCAAAATAGCTTTGTCGATGTCCTTCAAATCATCCTTTTTCATTTGATGGCACAGATCGTTTACGCCGTCGCCATCCATGTCCTGCCAGAGATCGTTCAGGCCATCTTTGTCCTTATCCTCATATTTGAAACGATGTTGGTAGGATTCCTCGTTGACATCATTGACACCATCCCCGTTTGCATCCTGAAATTTATCATTGATGCCATCTTGATTCTTATCGACGAAATCGAGAATCTTAATTTTGTTGGAATTCTCTTCTTGTTCCTGCGCCACCGTTTGCCAAACTCCAAGTGCACCTGTTGACGCCAACACCAAAAGTATTCTCAAAAACGTTTTCATGATTGCATCACTTCCTTAAATAGTGCCTGAACGAAAACGGGCTGTTGCTGTCATTCTCGAAATCTTTTGTTCGGGAATCTCCTACCTAATTCCTGGAGATTCCGGCACAAAACGATGCCGGAATGACCTGCACTCACGAGTTTTCGTTCAGGCACGAAATATGCAGTTCAATTTGCATTAACAAAAACAACCCTTCCGAAGGGTCTCGGCCTTCGGAAGGGTTGAGGTCGAACTACTTTCTTCTACCTCGCTTGGTGGTGTTCCCTTTGGGGCCGGTGCCATCGCAGTCGCCGGTTCCAACGCCAGTGCCGGTGTTGCCACCTCTTCTTGCGTTACCCAGCTTGCGACCGGTTCCATCTTGGGGCTTTTGATAGTCCGAATCTTTACCATTCGGGATGCCATCGCCGTCATCATCCAAAGCATTGTCATTAATGCCATCGCCATCTTCATCGATGAACCCCATGTGGCCATGACCTTTCAAAGGGTTCTGACGCTCGTAATCCGGATCCTGTCCATTCGGAATGCCGTCGCCGTCTGTATCCCGCGAGTTGTCATTGATGCCATCGCCATTTTCATCCGCGAAGCCTCTTGCACCTTTGCCGCGCCGTTCTACTTGCTGTCCGGCTTGGGTTTGAACTTTATTTTGGAATTTGTTTTCCAAAGGTCCGGCACCTTTACCCTGGCTGCCCTGCTTGCCCCTCCCCATTTGCTTACCGCTGCCATCTTTGGGCGGTACGTAGTCGGAGTCTTTGCCATTGGGGATTCCGTCCCCGTCATCGTCGTTGGCGTTATCATTGATGCCATCGCCAT
>JAABYK010000139.1:10753-13035 GCA_011775825.1 Candidatus Zhuqueibacterota bacterium
GCCATCGCCATTTTCATCCACATAACCTTTGTCCGCTTTGCCCTTTTGTTGAGCGTATGCGTTGTCAGTAGTGAATGTGAATAGCAGCGCCAGTGAGAACATTAGAGCCGCCATCGCCGCAAGATTCGTGATTCGTTTCATTTTGTACCTCCTGTGTTTGAGTACCATTTAACTGTTATTTTTAAGCGATTCGTTTTCGCTTTTCGCCTCTGGTTAAGGCAACAGACGTGCCAGAAGTCGAGCACGCTCACAGGAGTGGCATTAAGTGATTTAAATTCATAATCTTATAAAACATGGATGATTAACAAAGTAGTCAACGAACCTCAAGATTCCGACGATTTGGGCGAGGGAGGATCGACGGTTTGGGCGATGCATACCAATCAAACTCACTTCATTCCGTACTTTTTTAGCTTGTATCGCAAGTGTCTTTCGGTCATGCCCAACAAGTCTGCGGCCTTGGTCTGCACGCCTCCTGCTTTCTCTAAGCCTTCTTCTATAAGTTGCTTCTCAAAAGCCGAGACACGCTCTTGGAAACGTCCCGTCGTTGAATCGAATCCCCGTTGTTGCTCACTTTCGACGCCTCTGACATTGGCCGGCAAATCGCCGGTGGTTATCAAATGATGTCTGGCCAGCACCACCGCCTGCTCGATGACATTCTCGAGTTCCCGCACATTCCCCGGAAATGGATATTTCAGGAGCTTATCCATGGCCTCTTTGGAAATGGTATCTATGCGCTTATTGTGGATCTCTGTATACTTGTGCAGAAAATGCTCTGCCAACAGGGGTACATCTGTTTTGCGTGCACGCAAGGGTGGTATCTCGATGGACACCACATTTAGGCGATAATAGAGATCGTCTCTAAAGGTCTTTTCCTGCAGCATCTGCTCCAAATCACGATTTGTGGCCGCGATAAGGCGTACGTCGACCTGAATCGTCTCACTGCCGCCCACACGCTCGAATGATTTCTCTTGCAATACCCGAAGCAATTTCACCTGGATGGACAGTGGAATTTCTCCGATTTCATCCAAAAATAGCGTGCCGCCACGGGCTAACTCAAAGCGACCTTTGCGCTCTCGGTCAGCTCCCGTGAACGCACCCTTTTCATGACCGAAGAGTTCGCTTTCCAACAGATTTTCCGACAGGGCCGCGCAGTTTACGGCGATGAATGATCGTTCTCTCCTGGGGCTGGCGTAATGAATCGCTCTGGCAACCAGTTCTTTGCCGGTGCCACTTTCCCCACGAATGAGAACGGTCGCTTGCGTTGCGGCGACACGGCCTGCCGTGTTCAACACCGTTTCCATCTCCGGACTGGTAGAAATAATTCCAGCAAATCGAAACTTCTCGCCGAGCTGTTCCCGAAGCTCTCGATTCTCCGAAAGCAACTGTCTGCGCTCAACCGCTTTCTCAACGATCATTTCTAAATGCTCCAGGTCGATGGGTTTGGTCAGATAATCCAAAGCTCCGCTCTTCATGGCTTCAGTTGCCGACTCAATGCTGCCGTAAGCGGTCATCACAATCACGTCCACTTCCGGGTTGACTTGTTTGGCTTCGCGCAAAACGGTCAGTCCATCTTTATCTGGCATTTTGAAATCCGTGAGAATGAGATCAACAGCCTCAGATTTCATGAACTCCAGACCGGCAGCCGCGGATCCGGCTTTCCGGACTTCATAACCTCTCTTCTTCAAAAAGCCGGCCAGCGTTTCCAGTTGTGCTTTCTCATCGTCGATGACTAAAATTGTAGTGTTTTCCATTTTCTTCTCAACTTGACGTCAATTTTAACCCCGCAAATTTGCGATTTAAGTGCTTTTTCGGCATGCTTTTGCTGCCTAAATCTCTGCATTTCTTGGCAAATAAACTCGAAACGTCGTGCCCTTTTGAACCTCACTTTCCACTTCAAGGCGTCCGCCATGAGCCGTGACGATCTGATGTGCGATGCTCAAGCCCATTCCCGACCCGTGTTCTTTGGTTGTAAAATAAAGATCGAAAACCCGGGGCAAATGCTCCTTCGAGATTCCATGTCCTGTGTCTTGTATTTCGATGACAACCTCTTTTTCGGTGCAAAAAGTGGAAATATCGATCTTGCCACCATTATCTGTGGCCTGCACACCGTTTTGAAGTAAATTCAGAAATGTCTGTTTCAACTGGTCGCTGTCGACCGGAATCTCAGGTAGTCTCTCAAAATTCTCGGAAATCTCGATCCCTTTGGCGCTGGCCTCGGGTTTCACCAATGTCGCCGCTTCGTTTAAAGGTTCGTTGAGGTTCGTCATCCGGAGTTCCAATTT
>JAABYK010000162.1:0-7642 GCA_011775825.1 Candidatus Zhuqueibacterota bacterium
GGCAGCAGGAACCAGATTATCCAGCGAGTAGCCGCTGTCTGGAGCCGACGCTGCAAAGACTGCGGGATTGCTCGTATGGCCAACTACCTTGAATACCGACCAGTGCATGCCATTCGTTATGGTGGAATCATACAAAGTCGGTGCAATGGCACTGTACATCTCCTGACTGGCAGCCGGAACCGCTCCGGCAAAGTCCCAAAGTTCACCGTCGAGCTGAAGCTGCACGCCTTCGTTTAGAGATTTAGCATCCAATGGCAGCGCCTGGAGAGATTCGTAAACAGACTGAGTCTGCTGAGCACCGTTGGTAGCAGAGTCGTCGACACGACGCCACATGGAATAGGATTGCACCGGATCGTCACCAACGCCATCGCCGCCAAAGCGATTCCACACGACGCGAACCTGCTTACCCTGATCGTTGGGCACGTCCGCAATCGACATAATGGTGCCAGCGCCAAGATCGCCAGTAGTCAAGGCACGGCGCGCCGTTTCCAGTAAGTTGATTGCGTATTGGAAGTTGTGGACACCGTAGCTTTGGTCTTCCAGAACAAACATATAATTATAGGCGGCCTTCAATTGCACCGGCGTATAGCCAGGATCCACCGTGGGATTGGTTTCGATAGCGATCTCCGGCTCACCTAATGGCGGCAGTAGTTTGCCAAGCTCGTCCATCAGACCGCGCACTTCATCCTGTGCAGCCTCGATGACGCCATCGCCATCGTAGTCTCTTTTGGCCCGAATGTCCGTAAACTTGTTAATATTGGGGCCGTGGCATTCGCGACATGCCGCCACATTGTACACTTCCACGTCGTCGCTTGGGTCATCGGGTGTGCCATTGTCATCCATGGCATGCATGGCCCAGGTGTGTTCACCAATAAAATTGTGACCTGGTTCGCCCTCGGCGGGCGTTTCCGCCATGTGACATTGCACACAGGCCTCCTCAACATAGAACCGGTGATTCGAGCTCGGAATATCGAGACCGAATTCGATTGCATTGGTGCCGGCAAGCATATCAGCCTGGGGATTGTGGTGTGGCCCAAAGCGTGAATGCCATTCCTGAGCGTATGTTTCCGCGTTTTCTCGCGCGTGGTGACACTGCATACAAAACTTGCCGATACCGCCAAATGTGACAACCTCGCCGTTCTCCAGGGTTACCGGATCAACCTTTCGCAATTGATGCTCATTTTTCGCACTGTGGGGATCGTGACACACAGCACAACTGATTTGTTGAAATCCGGTTCGCCACTCGGATTCAGGTTTTCCGTCCATCCTGTCAATAAAACCGTACCCGGAGTGGCATCTGTTGCAAAAGTCACGGCCGGCCGCAAAGGAGACGCCTCTTGCGTGGGCGGATCTTCTCCACTGCGTGCCTTTCGGGTGATGAGTCAAGGCATCATGGCATTTTCCGCAGACGCCATCGTCAATCTTGAAGTCGATTTTGGTTGGGTCGCCCCTATGTTCGCTACCAGGACCGTGGCAATTCTCGCACTGGATGTTTGCTTTGTGGGCAACCTCCGGAAAATTGGCTACCATGCTGTCCCAGTTTCCGGGCTGCAGCGTAGCAGGAATGGTCCAGCTTTGTTCTTTTGCAACATCGTCAAAGCCATCATTAACGGCAGTCGTGTCGTAACCTACGGTATGACATTTGAGGCATGTCTCGGAATAGAAACTCACGCCGCCGTCGATATCTCGTTGAAACTTGGTGGAATGCCGGGTGCCTTGCCATGCAGTATGAATCCCTGAGTGGCACCCTGTTCCGCACTGCAAGCCATCAGGCTTGACAGGCAGTCCACTAAAACCCCCGGCGCCAACGTATGTCGCACTGTTGATGGTGATCGTGGTGTCCGCTGCTCCCGAGGCAGTGGTTATGGATAGTTGAATGTCAAATTCCCCGGTGGTGTCTGGTCGGAACGTTGTCATTCTGGTATTAGTACTATCAAGAGTGACAGCGGACCCCGTCGGTAGCGAGGTGAGGGTCCAGCTATAGCTCGTTACCTCTTCACCCGAAGCATCCCTTCCTGTGAGGTAAACCAGCTCTCCTTTGCCGACATTTGTGAGTCCGGAAGAAGGATAATAGGGTGGCGTGGACCAGCCATTGTTGGTGATGTCCTGTGGACTAATGGCTTCCACCGTAATTTCAGCTTCTGGGGTTTGAGCCGTGAGCGCAAAGATTGCCAAAATGAATATTAGCGCTGGAACAGTCCCCACTAAGAGTAGTTTCAAGTACTTCATTGACACCTCCATAATCTGGTTGGCATTTGGGTTGTTTATTGAATCCTTGCCCTTTTTTGCTAATTCTGTTTCAGCACCATAGAGAGCGCCTCGGTCATAGCATGTAAGTTGATTGGCTTCAATGCATAATAGGTGATGCCCTCCTGTAGAATCTTGCCGCCCACTTCTTTCGAAGAGTCATTGGAAATAACTATTAGAGAAAGTTTCGGTCGAATTCTTCTTAGAATCTTGATCATTTTGAAGGCATCACCATTGAGATTGGATATTTCCAAATCGTAGAAAACCACATCATAATCCCTTTCCAGAACTTCCATGAGAAGGTCGGCGTCCTGCCAAACGGAATGCACCATCAGTCCTTTACTGGAAAATAACTTCAACAGATTTTCTCGACATTTGTCGTCGCGGCAGGCAACAAGGATTCTTCTTTGCATTGCATAGTCCCTGAAGCAGATTCAACTTCAATTCTCACTGTGGGATAGTTGCAAAAAGCGTAATCAAAGCCTGTGCCACGAATACTGGGAGCAAAGCCAAATTGCGTTGTTATTTGATATTATTAGACTTATTTCAAATGATTGAAGAAGCAAACTGCAGAAGTTTGTGAGGTTCGTCGAAATTTCGTCGAAACTCGGCGAAATTTCGACGGCACTTTACCTATTCAATGCCGTATTTCTTGATTTTGTATTTTAGAGTTGAAACAGGAATGTGTAGCAACTGTGCGGCTCTTGCCTTATTGCCATGACTCTTTGTGAGTGCCTCACAAATAAGTTTGGACTCGAATTGGGCCAGGGATTCATCAAGTGCCTTTGTGCCACCATCTAAGTAGACTTCACCCCCGTGCAATGCAGTATCCTTTCCGAGGATGGTCTCACCATTGTAGCGTACCTCAAGTTGCCTTCGAAGTCTCGCGTTCTCTGCCAGAACTCCTTGATATTTATCCACATGCATTAGAAGAAGTAATAGTTCATCGGTTCGGAAAGGTTTGGTCAGGTAGTAATAGGCGCCTTGTCTCATAGCTTCAACGGCCGATGAGACCGTCCCATACGCCGTCATCATGATCACCGTGACATCAGGCTGGATTTCCCGCGCTCGTCCCATAAAACGGATGCCGTCCATCCCAGGTAACTTCAGATCTGTCAAGATTACATCAAATGCCACATCATTAATCAGCTCTAAAGCAGATTGAGGAGAAGCAGTTGAAGTCGTTTCGTAACCAGCTTCTATTAAATCATCATGAAGGGTAACACGCTGGATTTCTTCGTCTTCAACGATAAGGATTCTCATGACGGCCAATCCCTAACAATCGTTAGTGTTACGTTTTGCATCATCTGTTTTCTTGCTAGAGGAGTTCTGGATAACACTGGTAGAGTTGTAAACGAATATATCTCTTCTACTTGAGATTCTTCGCCCCAGATGTAGAGCCGCGCAGCAATGACTCAAACAAAGGACGTGCCAGAGTTAAGAGGGGAAACGGTTTTGAGTTTAAGTAGTCTGATTCTTTGTAGGTTACGACAAGATGGTGTGGTAAGTTTAGGAAACAAGAAAGCTCTGAGTGACGAAAATTGAACCCTCAGCGACGAAATTTCGTCGAGCCAAATAGCTACTCAATCCCGTATTTTTTCATCTTGCTCTTAAGAGTAGAGGCCGGAACCTTGAGCAATCCCGCGGCTTTGGCTTTATTGCCACCACTCTTCGCCAGGGCCGCAGTGATCAGCTCCCGCTCAAAATCTTCCACAGATTGATCCAGCGCAATCATGCCATCTAACTTATTTGAATTAGGCACGGCATTCATGTCTTGGCGAATCTCGATGGGTAAACACTCTGGCAGGATGGGATTACACCGGCAGGACAAGGTCAAACGCTCGACAACGTTTCTAAGTTCGCGTACGTTTCCGGGCCATGAATAATCCATTAACTGAGCCATAGCTTCTGAATTAACGTCAGGTAATTGCGGGAGGTCTTTAGCCGAGAATTCCCGTAAGAAGTGTTCAAACAGCAGGGGAATATCCTCTTTGCGGTTTCGTAACGGAGGCAGTCTGATTGGATATATGTTTAGACGATAGAACAAATCCTCACGAAATTTGCCTTGAGCAACTAAATTGCGCAGGTTCTTTTTTGTAGCCGCAATGAGCCGCACGTCTACAGCCATTGTTTTGGTTCCGCCCACTCTTTCAAATGTCTGTTCTTCGAGTACTCTCAGGAGTTTTACTTGCAAATCGACGGGGATATCATCTAATTCGTCCACAAACAAGCTTCCTCCATGTGCCAACTCAAAACGACCTTTTTTCTCACGAAGGGCTCCGGTAAAGGCCCCCCGTTCATGCCCAAAAAGTTCGCTTTCCAGGATCTCTTTGGACAGCATGGCACAACTCAGTTTTATAAACGGACCATTCTTGCGAGGAGAATTGTAGTGAATTGCGTTGGCAGCCATTTCTTTTCCGGTGCCGGTTTCACCTTCGAGCAAGACCGTGGTCGCGGTCGGAGTTACGACTTCTAATTGGCGATAAATCTCTTGCATGGCCGAAGATTTGCCGATAATGTTGCCAAAAGCGTAGCGGGTTTCAAGCTGCCTTCGGAGGTGCAGATTTTCCGTGACTATGGTGCGATAATTATCAACACGCTTTAGAACCAGCGAAAGTTCGTCTGAGCTAAAAGGCTTGGTCAGATAATCGTAAGCGCCCAATTTCATGGCCTTAACTGCAGACTCGACTCTGCCGTACGCCGTCATCACAATTACTGTTAGATGAGGTTGAATTTTCTTAACCCGTTCCAGCAAAGTAATGCCATCCAGTTCAGGCATTTTCAAATCGGTGAGGATAACGTCAAAGGGTTCCTTGCGCACGAGATCGATGGCAACCCGGGGAGACTCCACTGCAGTGGTGTCATATCCAGATTCTATCAGATCATCGTGAAGTGTGACTCGCTGAATTTCTTCGTCTTCAACGATCAAAATCTTCATGGTCTCATTGCCCGAATATTTCCTAAACAAGGCGCGTCAGCAACCTAATCACCGAGGTCGGTTATAGTAGCCTCGGAGGCTTTACGAGAGTAGTTGCTTACAGTAGCAGGCCGAGGAAAACAGAGACGAAAAGTCGTACCGTCAGGGCTACTTAACACATCAATGCTCCCTTGATGCTCTTCTACAATGGCCTTTGTGACCGAAAGACCCAGACCGGTTCCTTTGCTTACTGGTTTCGTTGTAAAAAACGGATCGAATATCTTCCTTTGGATGTCTGTGGGGATTCCTTTGCCGGTATCCGACAATTCAGCAATCACTTTATCGTGTTGAAATTTTGTCTTGACAATTATGGTTCCGCGTTCCGGCGTGGCATCCAGCGCATTGAGCAGCAAGTTCACGAAGACCTGTTCGAGATGTTGGGGATCCCCATCGATAGCCGGTAAATCTTGGGCAAGTTGTAGTTTCAACATAATTTTCTGATTCTTTACTCGATAATCTACCAGGACACAAGCTGCTTTCACAATCTGGTTCAAATCCGTCCGCTGCAGCACCAATTCCTTCTTTTTTGCAAAATCCAGGAGTCCCCTCACGACTTTTTCAATGCGGAGCCAGGCGCTGTCCATGAGTTGGGCATATTTTTGGGTCTGCTCTAAATCTTGTGGGCGCGCCATAATACGCCGTAGGCAGTTGCGGATCCCTGCCAGCGGATTGTTGATTTCGTGGGCAAGGCCGGACGCAAGGGTGCCCACAGATGCGAGCTTCTCAGCTTGGATCAAAGCCTGCTGCTGACGTTCTTTTTCATCCGCTGCTGATTTGAGTCGACCAAGCATATCGACAAAGCCACGCTCGAGATCGCCAATTTCATCCCGACGTTTCGAATCGAGCTTCGGGGTGTACCGTGGCTCCTGCACTTTTCGCATTTCGGTCGCTAAATGTTTGATAGGTTTTGCCAAGGTTCGGGCAACAAGAAAGGCTATCAAAATCCCAGTGATGGCAATTCCAATGGTCAAAAGGAACATTCGGTTTTTGAAAGCAGATAATTTTGAGCGTTCGGCCTGGAGACTGAATTGCATGACCAGCGTACCAAACGGCCTAGTGCTGATATGAAGAGGAATAAGGATCTCAAAGGAGTTATGTTCGATGTGTCTAATTAGATGGTCGTTACCCACAGCAAGCTCGGTGTCAGTTTGTTCAGGACTGTTCCGCTGAAAATAACGTTGGTAATCGTTAGTGGCAATTACCCGATTATCCAAATCATATACAGTCATTTCTTGAACCCTACTAAGGGTATCCGCCACCAAGTCACGGATGTAGTTGTCCAATAGCCCCCCCTCTGTCACCAAATCTAATTCCTCATAAAGGAGGATATTTGTGAATGAAATTGCCGTGGATTGGGCCAAAAGTAGAGCGCGTATCTCCGCTTCGGAAATGAGCTGGTTACGATAGGTGCTGATAACCCAATGATTGACTACTATACTGCCGAGTAGGATTAGTACAGAAGCCAGCATAATGAATTTACTTTCTAATGTGGGGCGAATTTGCATTCTTTTCCTTACAGCGTAACTCCAGGGTGACAGGCTGTGTCACACTGCTCTGGTATTTTTCTTATTAATCGCCGGACGACTTCATAATCCACGTCAGAGGCGGGAACAAATCCGTATCGAAACTCTTCACTCCATTCCGCTAGAAGTGATGCCTGGTGGGCGTCGTCAGGATTGATTTTCAACAAGGCCGATTTCACTGAGTTCACTAGGTCCGAATCACAATCCGGTCGCACGACAAATGGCACACTTGGAATCCGCTCAGAACGATGCAGAATTCGCAGGCCCTCCAAATAGCGCACGGCCACAATGTCCTTCACGGCCCCAGCATCAAACTGGCCGGACAAGACAGCTTTCACGACAGAATCATGATGCCGAAAATTCTGGTGGTGACTTAGGTCTTCCAAGGAAAACCCCGCCTGAAGCAGGTAATACCGGGGAGCGATATTCCCGGAAGTCGAATGAATCGCCGCAAAAGCAAAGGAGTGCCCACGCAAATCGCTCAGCTTTTGAAAAGGACTGTCCTTGCGTACAACAATAACACTACGGTAGAATGGCTCACGATTTTTGTTTAAGGGTTGCACAATAGGCACAGCAGCGCATTTTTTGTGCGCCTGGAGGTACGTCATCCCCCCCAGTGAAGCTATTTGCACCTTACCTTCGCACAGAGATTGCACCTCGTCTTCATAAGTTTTGCCCAAAACGAGCGCAAAATGGTAAGAGGTATTTTCAGATAAGTAATCCATTATGGGTTGGTATTCCTCGAGCATCATGCGTGGATTGTATCTGGAGATCACACCGAAGTGGACTACAGGCTTTCCTGCTTGGGCTTTCTTGGAGCTTTCATGCAGATCGGCTGTGAATCTCTGATGTTTCTCTCCCTCAGCTTTGCATGCCCACTGAAACTGTCCAAGCA
>JAABYK010000162.1:7673-39196 GCA_011775825.1 Candidatus Zhuqueibacterota bacterium
TGTAGTAATCAGTCGAGAGCAAATATCGCTGAGTAAAAACAGCCGATCCTTTCAGAAACCGGTAAAACCCACGGGTTAGGGACAAATCGTTCTTGACCCCATACATCTCTGTACCTTAGCTTGCATCGCAGCTATCAAAATATGTGAAACATTCCGGATATTGTCAAGAAGTAAATCTATTATGCGGCCATCGCATATTAGTGATGTTTTGGGCTTTTTGTTTTTCAATGCAATTTGTCTCTTTGTCAAATGCTCCAGACTTTTTTGGTTAAACAGACGGCTTATGCCAGAAGCATGAGACAGAAAACTTTAAAGCCGAGCCCAGAGCATTCTGCTAATAAAACTCCAAAGAGGAAAGCCCAGGCAGAAGCGGAGCTTGTCAAAGTGGCTGCAGAGCATTTAGCACAAATTTGCTATGAACAATTCCTTTTGAAGCCGAAGCGTAAAATCCCAAGGGTTACAGCGATGAATAGGAGAAGGGGAATTTAGATTTCCTTAAGATCATGTCATAATAACTCTGTAAGCACCCAAGCAGTTTGGCGTTAACATAACTTACCTTGCCAAAGCCTGAGTTCTTTTGTAAGTTTTAATTGCAATTAGTTTTTCACTGATCCTAGCCCAATACAGCGAATCCTCAAGGAGTTTTCTAAGAGCCCTCACAACAAAAATTTGTTGTTTCAAATATCGGAAATGGTTAATCGGAATCCCCCGGAGGCTCCATGCCTCCGGGGGTGTTGAGGCCACTTCGCTTTTTTGCACTCGCTCAAAAACGAGCGTTTCCTCAAAGGTGTAATAAATGTCAACTTCACCATGAAGCCTTTATAATAATTGTTGTTCCCTTTTGACAAGGATTGCCTAAATTAATATCAATTCGAAATCGCAAAAAACTGTCAGAATTCGTTTCTTCTTAAGTTGATCTGATTTTTTTCTTGACATTTTAGATTTTTTTTTTTAACTAATGTGTTGTAAGTGGATGTGACTTCTTTAGCTTATCATCCGGTTTTTACTACCGGCTGTACACATCATTCCTATTTTTAAAATTAACCGGCTTTTGCTTATCAGAAAGACACCTTTTTAGCGATTTTATTCATCATGCGTAAAGAGGTGTGGCTTATGCATGAGACTGGAGCTTCTTCCCAAGAGGCTTGGAAAACAGTGCTTGACACTGTCCTGGAAGGCATTGTGATGGTAAACGAGGATGGTTCTATTCGTTACATCAACGAATATGCTACCGAAATGTTACGTGTCACGCTCCAGCGCAGTCTGGGAAAGCATTTTCGTGAGGTATTTTGCCCTGACCTTCCACCCAATCAGTGTTGGATAACGCAGGCCATTGCTCATCGGAAGACCGTCCGAAATCATAGGTTCGAAGTTCAAGATGGCTACAATCAGGTAATTGAGCTATACGCTGACCTTACGCCAATTGAGCAAAGTGGGTATGATGTTGCTGGTGCCTTGCTCGAATTACGATCAAGTCATGAAACTAGGCTACTTCTCAAAAAGTCAAAAGCCTGGGCAGATGTCCTGATAATGGCAAACAATGAAATGCGCATAACACGATTCAACAGGTCTGCTGAAGTTCTAATAGGCTGGACGGAGAAAGATGCATTGGGGAGATTCTGCACACAGATCTTTCCCACCCTGGAATGCTTTAATACCTGTCCTTTATCTAAAAGAGAGCTGGGGGCTGTGCCCGTAATAAATTTTGAAACCGAGCTTCTCTGTGACCGGCACGGAAAAAAACTACCTATCTACGTGAATGTGGCGCGTATGTGTTCGCCGGACGGTAAGTCTATTGCTTACATTTTTTCTTTTTCAGACACCTCCAGTCAATCAAAACTTGAAAAGAAACCAACGTACACAAATTTCTATGGGCTTGTCGGTAAAAGCAAACGGATGCTCGAGGTCTTCAATCTTATCGAAGAGGTAGCAGCTAACGATGCCACGGTGTTGGTCTTAGGTGAAAGTGGCACTGGTAAGGAGCTTGTCGCCAGTGCTATTCAGCGTTTAAGCCTGAGAAAGGACCGAGCCTTCCTACAAGTAAATTGTGCGGCCATTCCAGAAAATTTAATGGAGAGCGAACTTTTCGGCCATGTTAAAGGGGCGTTTACGGGAGCGTACACTGATCACGTTGGACTTTTTGAGAGAGCTGATGGCGGCACTATTTTCTTAGATGAGATTGGCGACCTGACCCACATGGCTCAGCTTCGTCTTTTACGCGTCTTAGAAGAAGGCGAATTTCTCAAACTCGGTAGCTCAAAAACGGTAAAAGTGAACGTTCGAGTCATTGCCGCAACAAATCGTAACTTGCGGCAAATGGTGCGAGATGGCACGTTTCGGGATGATTTATACTATCGCCTTAGCGTAATCCCCATAACCTTGCCGCCATTACGCGAACGACACGAAGACTTATCACTGCTCATAGAGCACTTCATGGAAAAGTACCGTCGCAAAACAGGAAAACCAATTGTTTATGTTACAGATGAAGCTTATGAAAGGCTTATGAGCCATGACTACGCTGGTAATGTACGTGAATTGGAAAACATAATCGAATATGCATTTACGTGTACTAAAGGCAATATGATTGCGCGTAATAAGCTGCCTGAGTACCTGCAGCGACCCGAATCTCAGAACTTGGAGCTATGGCAAGTTTCGCAAGAAGAAAAAGCCAATGAAAGGAATCGCATTCGCCAGGCTTTAGTGCAGTGTCATTGGAACCGTGAGCAAGCTGCGAAAAAACTCGGTATAAGCCGTAGTACCCTTTGGCGACGTATGCGTGAGTTGGATCTCATAAGAAGAGATAGCAGGTCTTCCTCATAAACAAGCAGTTTTGCCTCACCTCATAATACCATCACCAACCCGCCCGGCAAAATAAGCGTGTTTCAAACTTGTTTCAGGTGAAACAAGTTTCTTTATATGTCACCATCTCTATAAAATTCAATACATTGTATAGCTTTCCCACTTGTGCGTTATGAAACATTTTGTTTCACGGTCGTCCGTCTTACGCTCGTTTACAAAGTGGCACACGTATTGCTGACTTGCGGTATGACTGATTGGCATCCAAGGTATTCGCGCCAGATAAACTCAAAAACCCTAAGGGAGGTGTTAAATCATGAAAACACAGTCACAAGCAAATTTGAATCTCGAGTATTGCAAACACCTTAGAATGGCCCTCTTTGTTGCAATATTTATTCAACTCGGACTCTGCCTGGTTTCGGCTCAAACTAATGTGGAAGGTACGGAAGTTAAGAGCACGCATCTTGACGTGCCTAAGCTGCAAGAGGAACCCCCAGAGCCAATAGGAGGCTACGAAGCTATCAGGAAACGGATTCAATATCCGAAGCTCGCCAGAGAGATTGGAATTGAAGGATTTGTTGTTGTTGGCGTTCTGATAGATGAATATGGAAATCCTCAAGCAACACAAGTGCGAAAGGGTGAGGGTTTCACTGGATTTGAAATGGCCGTGCAGAAAGCTTTAAAGGCTGTAAGATGGCAGCCGGCCAAACAACGTGGTCGCGCCGTAAAAGTATGGATTTGGGTGCCGGTCCAATTTAAATTACACGATGTTGAGTCGGACGACAATAATTTGGTTGTCTCTCTTAATGAGTCATGAGGTCGATTTTCCACTGATCTTATGGAGCGAGTGAAGGGAGTCCCAGAAACCAGAAGGGGTTGTTCAAAACTAGTTTGTATCGGAGCCATTGAAGCATAAGACGTCCTGGGTATCGTGATTTCCCAAGAGGAACGTTATATTACAATAGATTTTTTTGTTTAAGATGACCCTTGTGTTCGATTCGACGCTATTGTGCGCCCTCTCCGTGTTCTAGCTGAGCAACCCCTTTCCGCCTGGAGCAACCGTCAGTAATATTCTCCCATTGAGATATTTTTCTGAAAACGGGTTGGTTCCTTTCGCTTGCCCATAGTTCATTTTTGCAAAACCTTGCCTGCCTACAACAAACCCTTCCAAGAATATCAGTATTCGATACATTTTAGCCTGAATTAAGGAAAAAAGTGGTATTGCTGCTTATGCACTTTTGCAGACCTGAGCAACCCGATGCATGATCAAAACATCATGTCATGGGTACATTCCTNNNCCGCTCATTACAATTTCACTGTTCGATTTCATTGGGGAAAGGCGTGTTTCAAATCTGTTTCAATTGAAACATTCTTTTCTATCGGAACCTAATCTAATAATAATCAATGAACTAAGTAGTCAGCTTTTCTGATATCGTGAAACAATTTGTTTCAATCTCTTGCGGCTTAAAGCTGTTTTTTGCCTGGCATACAAATTGCGTAATACGGCGCGAAACTTGTCAAGCCAGATCCAAGCTTATTCGACTCAAATGCCGAAAGCAAAGAAACGCTAGATAAACTCCAAACCAATCCAAAAGGAACCAAAGAAAGGAACGACTCATGCTTTTGATTGCCAACGTGGTTAGTTACATTGTGGTTTTTTTTATAGCAATTGTGACCCTGGCATGGATTTTTGCAAAAATCTATGCAAGTCCGACGAAAACTTCCAATACCAAAACTCCTGCCGATCTTGATATGCATTATGAAGAGGTGTCATTCTGGAGTCATGGTGTTGAAATAAAAGGCTGGTTCATTCCATCTGATTCTTTTTCCTCTGGTTCCACAGCAACGATCATTCTCAATCATCAATGGTCTCGAAATTCAGAACGAATGCTACCGTTTGCGGCCCTATTGCACGCGGCCCGATTCAATCTCTTATTATACGATTCAAGAAGTCATGGTGATAGCGGTGTCGACGGATGTTCTACTATAAATAAGTTTGCAGAGGACTTGGTTTCCGTGGTGGACTACCTACATAGCCGAAGTGACATCAATCCCGCCAGAATAGGCGTCTTGGGACATTCCATGGGTGCGGCCAGTGCCATATTGGCCAATTCACGTGATCCCCGCATCAAGGCTCTCGTGAGCGATTCAGCTTTTTCTGATACCGTGGATATTACGAGAAGAGCACTAAGGAGATATCATATTCCACAATGGCCATTTCTTTGGCTGGTTTGCAAGTTTTGGGAGAGAGAGATGGGAAGAAAGATGCGTGAAGTTTCTCCCAAAAATAACATAGGGAAAATCTTTAACCCTATTTTGCTCATTCATGGAGAAAATGACCGGTTGATTCCACAGGAAAATTTGCAAATTCTGTACGAAAATTCAAACAAACCACTTACTCAAACTTGGTTAGTGAGAGACAGAGGACATTCAGATACTTACTTAGATGAAAACTACGCCTGTCGAATTGTGAGTTTTTTTGAAGAGAACCTGATAAATCTTGGAGTCCATGAAGATGAAATCTTTGCCGAGATACAATGATTGTTTTGTGTGTGGCAAAAAGAATCCCATCGGTCTCGATGTTGCTTGGTATGTGGACACAGATCGCCAGACCATTAAAAGCGAATTTGTAGCGACCAAAGAGCATGCCGGATATAGAGGTGTCTTACATGGCGGCGTGATTAGCAGTATTATGGATGAAGGCATGGGATGGGCCTGCAGTTACTATGCAAACAAGATGTGCGTCACGGGCGACCTTAGACTACGTTTTCTGAGACCGGCTTTGGTGGGTACGAACCTATTGTTTATTGGCAAACTGATCCATGATAGTGGTCGCTATTTTGAGGCCAGGGGAAGACTGCAAGATGATGCAGGCAGGCTCTATACAGTAGGCCAGGGTAAATACTACCCAATAAGCGAGGAGATCTCCAAGTCGCTCGGGGCTTTTTTCAACTATCAAGATTGTCGTTCTCGTGACTATGAGAACTGCATTTATGGTGCTCTACAGGATGAATATAAGAACTAGTTCGCGATACACCCGAAATGAAAACAGGTCGTTTTGTTGGGCAAATATAATCCGAGGAGAAATCCAATGATAGACCAAGAAACAAGGCGAGCTTGTCGGGCAGCGCCGAAAACCGCCCAAGCCCGGTTGGAAAGAGAACAAGCCAAGCATATGTATTATGGGCTTACCAATGCCCTGTGTCCGACATGCCTCCAATTGGTCCGGGCACAAATTCTGATCCGGGATGAAAAAGTGATTATGAGAAAGTATTGTCCTGAACACGGGCATTCGGAAGTGCTCGTGTCATCAGATGTAGACTGGTTTACTAAATCCATCAATTCAATCAAACCGGGTGAGCGACCGCTCTCTTTTGGCACAGCGGTAAACAGAGGCTGTCCATACGATTGTGGCTTGTGTCCGGACCATCAACAACATACCTGCGTCGCCCAGATAGAAGTAACCAACTACTGTAACCTTGACTGTCCAATCTGTTATGCCGAGAATCGTGCCACGTGGTTTTTGGATATTGAGAGATACAAGTTCATGCTCAGAGAAGCCGTCAAAAGAGAAGGCGTATTGAATCAGCTAAATTTGACTGGCGGTGAACCCACTCTGCATCCGCAAATCGTGGAAATGGTCAAAATTGCTCGAAAGAATCGGGTAAGCATGGTTTTGATCAATACAAATGGACTTAGGTTGGCCGAGGACGATGACTTCGTGCGGCAGCTAGCGGACGCGCGCGCGGCGATTTATCTATCCTTTGATGGCTTTGATCCCGAAGTGTATAAGACGATTCGCGGTGAAGATCTTCTTGGCAAGAAACTGCAGGCTTTGGAAAAACTGGAAAAATATAATGTTCCGGTAGTCCTGGTCCCGGCGATTTATAAGGGCTTGAATGACCATGAGATAGGTCCGATGATAAAGCTTCTCACCGAAAGTAAGAATATAGTGACCATTCAATTGCAGCCGTTATTCTACGTTGGGTCGTGTGAAGAGGAAGAACTAAACCCACTGGAAAAACTGACCTTAACTGAGACAATTGATTTAGTGGAAAAAGGCACAGACGGCGCGATCAAAAAATCTGACTTCATGTACGTACCTTGCCACCATCCGATGTGTGGCACGGTGTGTTATTTATTGCTAGATGAGAAAAATAATGCCGTACCATTGACCAGATTCGTCGACCCGAACCTATATCTGGATTATATCAAGAACCGTCCCTGGGTGGATCGACAGGAACTCTTCAATCTCACCCGCGGTGCAGTGGAGAAGATCGCTTCGGCCGCGGCCATCCCGGATATGGCCGGTGGAACTGTGGAAGAGAATATTGAGCAAATCATCGGTCTTGTTTCCGATTGCTGTGCTACAAATAATACTCGGAAATTTCGAAACAGGATCAAACAAATTAGTATTCATGCCTTTATGGATAAATATTGCTGGGACCAGCAAAGAGCGCAGAAATGTTGTGTGCACGTGATTCTGCCGACGGGCCGAATGATTTCTTTTTGCAATTACAACAATCTACATAGATACGCTGGGAGCGCAATCACCTATGACAATCAGATCGGTATTAACCGGATGAAGATTAGGAGTAGACAGCGAACCAACACGTGAGATACCTAACTCTATAATTCGTTGGAGATTTCGATGGCCTTTCTCGACCGTTACGGAGATAAAGAAAGCAAATTTTCTCGATGGAAGCTGAGCGAACTGGTTAGCTGGAATGAGCGAAACTTGCTGCCGACCTATCAAAACCAGGATATCGAAAACTATTGTACGTTTCATGGCGCCTTAGATGTCTTGAGTTGGTTTGCTCCGGATGTGGCCACGCTTGTACATGGTTCTGCCGGTTGTGTGACCAGTTTCAGCTCCTCGCGTGCTTATCCCAACTGTCATGAATTTCGGCCAAAGCCTTACAGTACGGCCATGAATTCCACAGATATCGTATACGGAGCCGAAAAGAAACTATCCGATAGTCTGGTGGAAGTAGATCGGCGCCATCACCCAAAGGTAATCGTCGTTATGACCAATTGCTGCTCCTACATTATTGGGGAAAACCGGTCGGATGCGGTGAAAAAAGTAGCGGACAAGGTGAAGGCAGATATATTGGAGCTTGAAATTGGAGGGTGCTCGGGCCACGGGTTTAGAAAGGGTGCGGATCTGGCGTTCGACCTTTTGTTTAATTATGTCGCAAAGAAGGTAACCTCCCCCATACCTCCCCCGGAACCTTCGATTAATCTGTTCACAAAGAGGGTTTCGGGGCGCCCCGCCGAGAACCAGGATGTCCGGGAAATGTCTCGCTTGCTTGAGAAGATCGGCGTACGCCTGAATACAGTGCTGCGGATGGGGGCCAGCCTTGACGATTTGTATCGCATCCCCAATGCCACTGCCAATATGGCCTTTTGCTTTACCCTGGGTCATGCTCCCCTTGTGCGACTCAACAAACTTTTTGGGCAGCCGTATGCACCCTCCACATTTCCGATGGGGCTGCGCGGGACCTTGAGGTGGGTTGACTCGGTAGCCAAACTCGTCGGGGTGAAGAATACCCTGCATGATGATGCGGAGGTGGAAAAGTATCGGGCAAAAGTAGAGGAACTCAAGGTGCGACTGGCCGGGAGGGAGGCCTACATCTGGCAGCCCGGAGACAAAGGATTGGCAACGGCGCTTTTTGCAGAAGATCTCGGTCTTAAACCGTATCTGTTTAACATGAGCTATTATCTTCAGAAAAAATTACGGAAAACCGTGGACTATGTTCTCGAAAATGGCCACGACTTTACAGCGATTCTCTCAGGAAAACAAGAAGTTCTGCTGAAAGCACGGGAGAAACGTCATGCCGAGCGACCTTTACTCTTCATGCCGAAAAAATTCTGGTTAGGCGAACTGCCGACAGTCACCTTTAACTTTTTTGTGGATCCGGTGTTGGGATTCAAAGGTATCGATTTCCTGCTTCGAGAAGTGGAATATGCTCTCGCACATGCAGGGCAGAAGGATTACAGGCTTTTTAATCGCTATATTGAAACCCGCTTTCATGCCGTTGATTGGAAAATTGATGGACCTCCCATGAGAGGCATCGATCCGGACGACCCGAAATGGCAGCGAGAGGTGGCCCGGTTGTAAACCCCATGAACCGCTATGCAAAAGTAGGTGAGTTATGGCTGGCACAGAGGAAGTTTTAAAGAGCATTATCGTGGAGTTAAATCGCGTGTGCCCAAAAGCCTTCATCATCAGTTCACAAAACACGTTTGAGGATGAAGATGCCATCTTATTTGTCTATGTGCCCGATGAGGCGTTAGAGCAGACATCCGCGTATTTGCATGACAGAACGCTCGCTGTATTCCTTGAACAAGATATCGATATTGCAACATTGATCCGCCCTTTAGAAAGCTTGAATAACAGGAATTTCAGATATGCTGCCAGCGTGTTAGGCTATCACGCAGATTAGAAAAAGTGGATGAACCGGCAAACATACAACACAACAAAAAGGATATAAAATGGTGCGAGGAGCCAAACCGAGTGTTGGCAAATTGAGGTCTGCCAAACCCCCTAAACTGATGTCGGCACAACGCAAAAACCCGAGCGCTGAGACGGGCACTGCGGCTCGAATTGAAAATAACGGCTCGAAATGTAATGGTAAGGTAAAGTTTGATTTTTGCAATCGTTGTTCCCTCTATGGAATCGCTCTCGTGGCGGCTGAAATTTATGATTCCGATTTCTGCCTGCACGGACCACATGGCTGTATGCAGTCAGTTCAGGAAGCCTACGCGGTTCAAAACCGTGAGTATGATTACCACCAAACGGGCATGACGCATAAAGAGACCATCTTCGGCGGCGAAAACCTGTTGACCACGACACTGGTGGAAGCCCTGCATCCATATGAAAAGGCCGGACCAAAGTTTGTGGTGACCTCTTGTGCTCCCGAGATCATAGGCGACGACTCGGATAAAATATACAATCTCATTAATGAACAGTTACCCGTCGTCAAGGTCGGGGGTGGCTTTCAAGGGAATCATTATTGGGGCATCAACCAATCTCTGTTGGCTTTGGTAAAAAAATTCGCTGATCCATACCCCTTTCGGGATCCCACCCTTGTCAATCTCATCGCGAATGTAGGGTTGAGCCGGCAATGGCGTGGAGATGTCTGGGAATTGAAAAGGTGCCTTGATCAACTTGGCATACAAACCAATATCATAGTCTGCAATAATGTGCTTGATGATTTGAAACTAATTAGCAACGCAGCGCTGACCATTCTTGCAAACCCGGAGATTGGTGAGTTGGCGGCCCAATATTTACGTGATGCGTTTGATATCCCCTACGTTTGCTCTCCCTTAGGTTTACCTCTGGGATTGAGAGGCACTGAAGAATGGCTAAGACAAGTTGCGGAGGTTCTTGAGATTGATAAGAAAAGAACAGATGAAGTACTCTTGCAGGAGGAAGGCGATGTGCGGTTAAAACTCAAAATCGGTTTGTGCAACATGGTTTTTACGGAGAAAGTTACAGTATCGAAGAAAATTCCTGTTGCCATCATTGCCGAAGAGATCGTGGCGTATAGCTGGGCGCGCTTCGTCTATGAAGAAATGGAAATGCTGCCGGTACTTTTGGGCCTGACCACCATCAGCGACCTCAATAAGACGCCTGAGCTGAAGACCTGGATGGAATCGTCGAATTTGCAATGCAAAATACTCAATCAGCCTGACCAGGACGAACTGAGAAAAGCCTTCCATGAGACGCAACCTGAGTTTATTATCGGCTCAAGCTTGAATAAAGAAATTGGGGAACAATTGGGCATTAACGGATTCTTGCATATTGCTTATCCCAATTACGACTATGTCACCATTAATGAACATCCATTTCTGGGCTACAAAGGGTTGCTTCATGCAAGTGAATCCATCCTCAATGCTCTCGACTAAATTTGTGAATGAACCTTGAATCCATTTCAGAAAGGAGAGTCTCATGCAAAACCAAAAAGAAACGGTCGATGTGCGAGATGAAATCGATCCTAAAATCCTGGAAAAAATCAAACAAGGTATCGAACTTACAAAAGAGGAGCGCAGGCTTGTCCAAAAGATAACCGATCTGGGAGACACCTGTGGCTGCGATAGCGATCACCGCATTCGGGACTTGGACGATGAAGAGGACCCGGATAGGAAGATAAGTTTTACCCAGATATGATGGCAGGCTGTCAAGGTAAAAAAGGATTACACTTATGTTGAAAAGACAAATAGCCCTCTACGGAAAAGGTGGAATCGGCAAGTCGACAACCTCAGGTAATTTGGCTGCCGCTCTGGCAGACATGGGTTACCACATAATGTTGGTAGGGTGCGACCCCAAACAAGATTCAACCATGGCCTTGAGCGGCGGAGAACTTCTGCCCTCGGTGCTGGACCTGGTGCGAGAGAAAGGCGACGAGAATGTCAAGATTGAGGATTTTTGTTTCGAAGGCTACGGCGGGACCGTTCTGATCGAAGCAGGCGGGCCGGAGCCCGGCGTCGGATGTGCCGGCCGCGGCATTATCGCGGTCTTTAATCTAATGGATAATCTCAAGGTATTTGATGTCTTTGATATAGACATCGTGGTCTATGACGTGCTTGGGGATGTGGTCTGCGGAGGCTTCGCCATGCCAATGCGGGCAGGGTATGCCAAAGAAGTTTACGTCGTTACTTCTGGCGAGTTTATGGCTCTTTATGCGGCCAACAACATCTGCAAGGCGGTAAAACGCTTTGGGGAATCAGGAAATGACATCCGCTTAGGAGGTTTGATCTGCAATTCCAGAAATGTCATTAATGAAGTAGCGCTTGTGGAAAGTGTCGCCAGGCAGCTAAGTACCGCCGTGGTTCAGGTTATACCCCGCTCATCGATTGTCCAGCAAAGCGAGGCCGAAGGGGTGACGGTTGTTGAATACAGCCCGGAGTCCGAGCAAACACAAGCCTATATTGATTTGGCAAAAGCCATTCTAGATAAGAACCACTTAGGGATTCCGACTCCCTTTAGCCGTGAAGAACTAAAACAGCTCATGTTTGATATTAACAATCAAGTGTTATCTGAACAAGAAATCATAGTTTCGTGAGATTAAACTTGGAACGACCATGAACAAACGCATAGTCATTACGGGCTTAGGGGCCATCACTTCCCTTGGCATCGGGATTGAAGAGACATGGAACAACTACCTCGCCGGGCGATCAGGCATAAATGTCGTGCATTCTTTTGTCCCCACCCATTCGACCATTCTCGCGGGAAGAATTGCCCACAATAATTCCTTTACCCATTATCTCAGCGAGGATAAAATCAACCAGGTGGACCGGTTTACAACACTCATGATGATAGCTTCACGAATAGCCTTAAACGATTCCAAAATAGACGTAGAAGATGAAAGCGAAAATATAGGCGTGTACATAGGATCTGGATTTGGTGGCACGCAGACCGTTGATGAACAAAATCGAGTTCTCTACGCCAAAGGTCCCAAGAAAGTCCATCCACGCTTGATGCAAAACAATATTACCAATGCAGCATCCGGCGAGGTAGCCATTGAATTGGGGTTACGAGGCGCTAATGTGGCTTTCTCCACCGGTTTTTGTTCAGGAGCGTATGCGATTACACAAGCCTTTAATGCACTACAGTTAAGCGATTTAGTTGCCATTCTCGCCGGCGGAACAGATGCGCCGATTTTACCAACTATTTTTAACTCACTATCGAATTCAGGTAAGTTATCAACAAGAACTGACCTGCCGTTAGAAGCCTGCCGTCCGTTTGACAAGGAGCGAGATGGCTTTGTCCTGGGCGAGGGCGCCGGGGCCATCGTTCTTGAAACATTGGACCATGCCTCTGAACGAGGAGCACATATATACGCAGAGCTTGTGGGCTTCGCTATGACGTATAACACAAATTATCACAAGATGACATTGCGAAACAAAGTTGGGGGTATGGCAAAAACCATGAGGTTGGCCTTGAAGGACGCAGAGGTTGAGCCATCGGAAATCAATTATATAAACGCCTATGGCATCGGCACTCAGGAAGATGATCTGGCAGAAACCAACGCAATAAAAGAGGTCTTCGGAAAGCGGGCCGCAAAACTGATGGTAAGCTCCTCAAAATCTGCGCTGGGATACGCCATAGCCGCTTCGGATGTGGTCGAGGCCTGTCTCTGTTGTCTTGCCATTGAACACGGGATTGTCCCGCCAACCCTGAACTATGAAGTACCGAATGGGAAATGCGATTTAGATTATGTCCCTACGAAGCCTCGTAGAAAACAATTAAACGCAGTTTTGTCCAATACCTTTGGATTGGATGGAAATTTCGTAAGCTTAGTATTTCGGAAATTTGTTCATTAGAATCTTTTTCTCAAGTAAGAGGAAACTTATGGAGCGACGAGTGGTCATAACCGGCTTGAGCGCCATCACGCCCATCGGCATAGGCAAGCAGGCGTTTTGGGAGTCCTTAATATCAGGAAAATCGGGCATAGATCGGATTACGCGATTCGATACCGATGGGTATGCGACTCGCATCGTTGGCGAGGTGAAACATTTTGATCCCGCTATCTATAACTTGAACGGACAATCCGCCGAATACGCCAGATATTCGCAGTTGGGCCTTGCCGCTACCAAAATGGCTTTGCAGGATGCGGCCCTGGACTTGGAACGAGTGGACAAACATCGGGTCGGTGTTTCGGCTGGGGTCGGAGGTGAAAATATCTCTTTAAGGGACGAACAGAAGTCCGTGGCAAATCAACGAGTGAGTACGCGAGAGAAACCTCCAGGCGATTCCAACCTGCTTTCAAATCAAATTGCGGATGAATTCGGCCTCTCTGGACCGAATGTTGGGATTTCTACCGCCTGTTCCGCAGGAAACCAGGCAATCGGACAGGCCCGGAATCTGATTCGACTTGGCAAGGCGGATATTGTCATAACCGGCGGAGCAGAGGCACCCATCTTTCCTTTGGTTGTGGCATCTTTCTGCGCGTTGCGCATTATGTCCAAGCGTAACGATGAACCAGAAAAGGCTAGTCGACCGTTTGACAGGAATCGGGACGGATTTATTCTAAGTGAGGGCGCGGGCATTCTTGTTTTGGAAACTCTGGACCATGCATTAAAAAGAGACGCACATATTTATGGCGAGATTGTGGGTTATGGATCCACTTGTGATGCTTATCATATGACGGTACCTTCACCGGATAAAGTCCAGATCGCCAGAGCGATCAAAATGGCCTTAAAAGAAGCGACCCTGAATCCCGAACGTGTGGATTACATTAGTGCTCATGGCACCTCAACTTTAGCAAACGATATCGGCGAGACCAAAGCTATTAAGCATATATTTAGAGACGACGCATACAAAACTCCAGTGAGCTCCATCAAGTCGATGATCGGTCATACCATTGGCGCAGCCGGAGCCATTGAATTAATCGCATGCGCCTTGGCGCTTGAACACAATGTTCTTCCTCCAACCATCAACTATGAAGAGCCCGATCCGCAATGTGACCTGGATTATATCCCGAATGTAGCTCGAGAGGCCAGCGTGAATATCGCTTTGTCAAACTCTTTCGGCTTTGGCGGCAACAATTCAACGATCATACTGAAAAAAGTAAGTTCTTGACCGAATCACTCATAATGTTTTATCCGAAAGGAGGTCATCACCATGGCTACAGAATTAGACGACTCTATCAGAGATAGAGTTAAGCAACTGCTACACCGGGAGTTAAAAATAAACCCGGGGTTGGTAAAAGATGATAGCTCACTAGCCGCTGATCTTGGAATCGATTCAGCCGATATGGTTGAGCTCGCTTTTGCGATTGAGGAAGAATTTGACATTGAAGTCCCCGATGAAGAGCTTGTGGAATACACCGACGTCAGGAAAATCGTGGAGGGTATAAAATCGAAGATTGCCGAACCGAGTCCAGAAGTACAACCGGCTTAACCGGTTTTCATTCATCTATTCGGCCGCAAGTGTATGCACAATGGATGCTTGAGTCAGATGTTAAATAACCGCCTCAATTAAACCAATCTAAAAGGAGGTTTATCATGCCAGAACTTGATGCTAGGACTAAAGAATTGGTGGCAATTGGCGTTTCTGTTGTCATTAACTGTCAACCTTGTCTGAACCATCATATAAAAAAAGCGCAATCCCTTAATGTCTCCAATGATGAGATTATAGCAGTTCTGAAATTAGCCAAAGGGATAGATGAGTTAGTCTCAGGCAAGGTGATGGAGTATGCCGAAAAACTGCTCAATATGAAACCAACTGAGAGCCTGAAACCAAACGACGCCGTGGTTCGAGAGGATGGCGTAGCTTGCTGCTAGCCTCTTGCGCCATTCACTAACAGCATTCAAAGGAAAACAATATCATGCTAATCATAGATATCGATAGTTTTCTCGGCTATTTTGAAGGAACGCGCAGGCGAACCCTGAACGTGGCTGAGTTGATTCCTGAGGATAAAATAGATTGGGCACCGAAAGAGGGGAAATACACCTTTGGGGAGATAATCAGACATGTGGCCAGTGCCGAGCGCTACATTTACGTGCTGGGTGCTATTGCAGGAACATGGGACTATCCCGGGCATGGAAGGGAGCTTGGTGCAGATCTGCGTGGTGCGCTGTCTTATTTGCGCAAGATGCACAGTGAATCGCTGGACTTACTCAGCAATTTAGGGTACTCCGATCTCCAACAGGATTGGCATACTCCAACGGGCAAAGTGGTTAAAGCCTGGCAGTTTTTGCGAGCCATGTGCGAACATGAAATCTACCATAGCGGCGAACTCGATTTCAATTTGAGCTTGTTAGGCATTGCAACCCCACCACTTTTCGGGATATCTCTTGAACAGCTTATTGCAAGTAACAGGGTTAATCGGCATGGAAGTAAGAAAAATGATCCGCATCGAAGAAAACTCATGTGATGGCTGTGCAAATTGTGCAGACCCCAAATGACAGGAACCTAGTCTCGTAAAAGATTCTTATTCTGACGCTCTGGCTGCCTGTCCATCAGGCGCCATTGATATCGAAGAGAGGCAAGCTGCACAGAGGAAGTAGTGCGCATGAAAGTACCATGTTGCTTCGGACTTGTACACATCCTTCAACAAGCGCAAAAACAAGCGGGGAAAGTAATTCTCATGGAAACAATAATGATAAGCAGAAAGGGTGAAAGATTATGAACCAAAAATTGAAAAGCATGACATCAGGAAATACTCTGCGACTTCTTGGGATGTTTGTGCTGGGGATTGCATGCGTGCAAATCGTTTCAGGGTGTTCAGAAGGAGAAAAAACGGACGCCACGATAAAAGTAGCCGGCTCTACAACGGTGCTTCCCGTTGTAAGCAAGACCGCAGAGAGATTTATGGATGCCCACCCCAATGTGAAGATTACTATTAATCCCGGCGGCTCAGGGGTAGGGGTAAAATCTGTCGGAAGTGGCCTGGTGGATATTGGTATGGCCTCACGTGATATCACGGCTGAAGAAATGGAAAACTTTGTCAATGTAGTCTTTGAAGTACACGCCATTGGTAGGGACGCCGTAGCGTGTGTGGTTTCCTCCGAGATCTATGATGCCGGAGTACGAACATTATCTGATAAGCAAATAAGAAGAATCTATTCTGGCGAAATTAATAATTGGAAAGAGGTTGGTGGCCCGAACAAAGAGATCTTTTGCATTGACAAAGAGGCGCATAGAGGTACACGACAGGTTTTTATGGCCTATATCTTCGCAGATGCAAAAGCCAAGGCCATGGGAGCCGACCTTGTCTCAGGTTCAAACAATGAGGAACAGACCAAGATTGCCTTGAGCGATGCCGCTATTGGTATGCTCTCCCATGCCTGGCTTAACGAGGATGTTAAAGGGGTTGGCATCGAAGTAGACGGGACAGTAATACGACCTACGATCGAGAATATCAAAGGGGGCACATACCCCATTTCAAGAGATCTAAACCTCATAACAAACGGTAAGCCTGAGGGCTTTTTGAAGCAGTTCATCGATTATATTTTAGGTCATGAAGGCCAGAAAATAGTGGAAGAACTCGGCTATGTCGCAGTCAAAGAAATGGAAACCAGCTAAGGCAGTTTTTGCTCTAGCGTTTGTGATATCAATTAGTATTATCGGGATTATTTTTGTCTTTCTTGTCAAAGACAGTCTGCCGATATATCAGCGCGATGGCTGGGGGTTTTTCATCGGGAGGAAGTGGTTTATTGGTGAGATTTACGGTGCCCTTCCGATGATCTATGGCACGGTCGTGGTGACGTTTCTGGCTATTTGCTTTGCTATCCCCCTGGCGTTGGGAAGCGCAATTCTTGCTTCCGAGATTCTCCCTGGCCGGGCTCGCCTTGTAATCAAAATGGTGATGGAACTCTTAGCTGGCATCCCGGGAGTCGTCTACGGATTACTCGGTATCGTAATGTTAACGACCTTAGTCAAGAATCTCTTCGGTTTACTGGATGGGAACTCTATTCTTACAGCGGGTATACTTCTGGGCATGATGACGTTGCCAACAATCATGACGCTTTCTGAGGATGCGCTCAGGGCTGTACCTAAAGAATATAGAGAGCAAGCACTGGCTCTTGGTCTCGGACGCTCTGAGGCCATTGTTTATGCAGTTCTGCCTAGCGCGCTAAAAGGCATTGTGGGAGCCGTTCTTTTGGGCATTAGTCGTGCCATAGGAGAAACGATTGCCGTCATGTTGGTGATAGGAAGTCTTGACCGGATTCCGCACCCGTTTTATAACGTCTTTTCAACGGCCCAAACGATTACCTCCAAATTGGGTCGAGAAGCTGCTGAGGCCATAGGAGTTGGATACCACTGGAATGCCTTAATCGGCTTAGGCTTAGTTTTATTTCTCATAGTCATGGGAATTACCTTTGTAGGAGACTTCATTATCGTAAAGGATCATGCGAAATGACACGGCCAATAAAAGCAATTCTATTTTTCTCATCCTGCACGATTACAACCATAGTCGCAGTCTCGTTGCTCTTCATTATTTTGAGCGCCATTCTCACCCGAGCTATGCCAGCCATTAGCTTAGAATTTCTTGTTGCAGAATCAAAAGACTTTGGTCAAGACGGCGGCATTTTTTACCAGATAATCGGAACGATTATGCTCATAGTCGGAGCAGGAATCTTAAGCCTTCCCGTCGCCTTGGGTACCGCTATCTACCAGACAGAGTACATCAACTCCTCTTTTCAAAGAACAGCCAGTGTATTAATTTACGCCTTAAACGGTGTACCAACTATTTTATTTGGGTTGTTTGGATACAAATTCTTCGGGATACTTCTTAAAATGGGGGTGTCCTGGCTGACGGGGTCCTTTATCCTGGCCATTATGATACTACCTACCCTGGTTGTTAGCATCAAAGAGGCCATAGAGAGTATCCCGGTTAAGTATCGGGAAGCGGGTTTGGCCCTGGGTTTCACTACATGGAGATTGATAAAAACAGTTCTGATACCGCAGAGCTTTTTTGGAATCGTCACGGGGCTGCTACTTGGATTGGCCCGGGCCACCGGAGAAACCGCAGCCATCATGTTTACCGCCACAGCCTTTTCAGGTATAACTATGCCAAATTCATTTCTTGAACCGGTCACCACGTTGCAAACGCATATATTTGTTTTGGCTCAAGAGGCCGTAAACCCACAGGCGAGAACGAATGCCTGGGGTGCCGCGCTGGTCCTAGTTGTGCTCGTATTCTTAATGAGCCTCGGATCCATGCTAGTGCGAAGAAGACTTACTTTGGAGGCAGAGAGATGATGCCCATATTTACACTGGAGGATGTGTCACTTTGTTACGGAACAACCAGGGTTTTGAGAAACGCGAACCTCACTCTTGCAAAGGAAAGAATTACGTGTATTATCGGTCCTTCAGGAAGCGGCAAGAGCACGCTCTTGCGTTCGCTTAATCGTATGAATGACCTTATTCCCGGTTTTTACTGCTGTGGTAAAATTCTTTTTGAGGATGAAAACATCTATGACAATGGTACCGAAGTTCATCATCTTCGTCAAAAGGTCGGAATGGTTTTTCAAAAACCCTGCATTTTCCCGAAATCTGTTTACGACAATGTCCTTTTTGGGGTAAGACACTTACCTTGTACCAAGAAAAGTGAGTTTCCGATGATTGTTGAAGACACGTTAAAGGCGGTATCGTTATGGAGCGAAGTAGAGGACAAGTTGCATTGCTCGGCTTTAGAACTCTCCCAGGGGCAACAGCAGCGTCTAACTATCGCCAGAGCTTTATGCGTCAAGCCCAAAGTATTGCTTTTGGATGAGCCTACGTCTTCATTGGACCCCAAGTCGGCACATGCTATTGAGGAATTGGTCAAACAGCTAAGTAGTCAACTAACGATTATTATGGTGACCCACAAGCTTGACCAGGCAAAGAATATTGCAGATGATGTCGTTTTTGTGTGTGACGGACAAATTTGTGGCTCCACACAAGCACCAAAAGACCAAGGCCTGAATAAATCTTACGCCTGGTTTGAAGTGCCGGATTTGGTGGCGGCTTAATATCGGAAACAGGAGCAGGAAGAAATGTCACCACCTATAGCACCTACAAAAAGTATACAATCATTTGATGAAAAATCTTATGACATTCCCAAATTTCTCGCTTGTTCATTTTACAAAGAACTAAGGAGAAATTCCTTGACGGACCTGCAAATTATCCGGGTCATCAGTGAACTGATGGAATGTCTGAATTGCAGCTTTAAGTACCGTAAAGAGGGATTGTCAGAGAATAGCAAAAGATTGTTGAATTTAGAATGCATGAAATAGAATGAAGGGGTGAATCTTGTCACCAGCTAATGGTCGTTTATCAAAATACTTTCATCCTTGCCTTGATGAAGTGGCTCACCGTAAAGTGGGACGCATTCATTTGCCGGTTGCACCTTTATGCAATATTCACTGCAATTACTGTGAACGCAGGCTTGGTTGTGCCAATGAACACAGGCCGGGAACCGCAGCAAAAGTCATCAGTCCTGTAGAGGCTGTTGAAGTTGCTGAGCGTGCCTTGTCGGCTGATCCGCGCAACCGGGTTATTGGAATTGCCGGCCCAGGTGACCCGTTAGCTAACGAGGCAACTTTTGAAACCCTAAAACGGGTTCGAGATAAATTTTCGGATATTACTCGGTGTGTGTGCACTAACGGATTGTATCTGCCACAAAATGTCTCTCGGTTGAAAGCGTTGGGAGTTCAACATCTAACGATAACTATGAACGCTGTTGATGCCGAAATCGGCGCAAGGGTTCACCCTTTTGTTCGCATAGGCGAGCTGATAAATCGAGGATTAGACGGGATCAAGCTATTGCAAAAAAATCAACAGCTTGGTCTTAAAGAGGCGGCGAGAAATGGCATGATAATTAAGATCAACTCAGTCATCATTCCGGAAGTGAACATGTTGCATTTGCCGGAAGTTGCCAAAAAGGTTAAGGAACTCGGTGCCCATATCATGAATCTAATGCCGCTCATCCCCTTGGGTAGATTTAAGAACCTGAGACCACCCACTTGTGAGGAACTGCGCGACATCAGAGAAGAGTGTGAAAAATATATGCCGCAATTCCGGGCCTGCATACAGTGCAGCGCTGACGCCATCGGTGTACCCGGCGAAAGCAGATCAGTAAATAGCTGCAGCATTAATCCCAATGCAGACACTTTGGTATCTTTATCTTCAAATTAGAAGGAAGTCAGATGCTTACAAAGTGGAAACACAGTCTGGTTGCAATCCTATTATTTGCAATGCTCTGGCCGGGTTCCGGAGCCTATTCACAATCGAACAAAATTAGTGGTTATGTCTTTGGTGATTACTATTACATAGCCGCCTGTCATGACAATTCGATTGAAAAAAACAATGGCTTTTGGTTCCGGAGAATTTATTTCACCTATGATCATGACCTCAACGAGAGCTTTTCGGCTCGTTTTCGAATCGAAATGAACAGTCCGGGAAATTTTACCAGTAATGAAAAATTACAACCATTTGTTAAAGATGCCTATTTGAGATGGAACCATTCTCGACACAACATCATTGTCGGGCTGTCGGTGACCCCTACCTGGCAACTCGTAGAAAAGATTTGGGGATTACGGTTTGTTGAAAAAACACCCCTGGATTTGCAAAAGTTTGGCTCCTCACGAGACTTAGGGTTGGCATTAAAAGGCAGCTTTGATTCGCAAAAGCGAGTGAATTATCATTTCATGTTGGCCAACGGCGGCGGTACAAGCTCGGAAACAAACCCTGGGAAAAAAGTACTGTTTTCTCTGAGTGCCAAACCGACGCCCAATTTCATTGTAGAAGGCTATGCCGACTTTGAAGAGCGACCGGGTCGCCGCAATCGATATACCCTACAAGGCTTTGCCGCTTACCAGCAAGATGACCTTCGCTTCGGTGTCCAGTTCGCGCACCAAACCCGCCAGATTTTTGAAGATCGAGAGAAGCTGAATCTGCAAATTGCTTCTGTATTCGCTGCGACCCGCTTTTCCCCACACATATGGGCATTTGCACGCTATGATCGAAATTTTGATCCCAATCCCGATGCAGGTAAAATCGCATACGTTCCGTTTATCGCAACCGCGAAGACAAACTTTGTTCTGCTCGGCCTGGATCTGTCTCTGAGCAAAGCTGTGCATCTCAGCCCCAATGTCGAATTGATTGTTTACGATAAAGTCTCAGGAGAACGTCATGACGCGGATGTTATTCCGAGGATCACGTTTTACTATGTCTATCAGTAACATAGCCTATGCAAAAAACATGGGAACCCTGGACCGAGCCATAAGAACTATCTTAGGTCTCGGACTCTTATCACTAGTCTTTATTGGGCCAAAAACGCTGTGGGGAATCACCGGAGTGGTTCCGATTGCAACCGCCATCATCGGCTATTGTCCACCTTATAAATGGCTGGGCATCAACACCAGGCGGCGTCGGAAAAACACGGCTCGTAAATAGCGGCGTTAGAAAGCATCAACACGATGAAACGAGTTTTCCTATATTCTGTGATCGCAGCAAGCTATTTTTTAACTGCTGGCTCAATCTATTGGATGTTCTACTTTCTGTATTTTCAAAAAGCAGGTAATGGGGACGTTTGGGACGCGATGTTTAATGCAGCGATGTTTGTCACGTTCGGCTCGTTGCACAGCCTGTTGGCGCGAGACTTTACAAAAAAGTATCTTGAAAAATGGCTGGGAGAAAATTTTGTGAGAAGTGTTTATGTTCTTTTAAGTGGGATGACCTTGATGCTGCTCCTCCACCTTTGGCGTCCGCTATCAGGATTCCTGTGGAAAGCTTCCGGCCCGTTCTACTGGATTTTAGCGATTCTGTATTTTGGGTCCATCATCAGCATAATTTACACCGGGTCTTTTATCAGCTATCAATACTTTCTAGGTATCCGAACCCTCGTTGGTATTCTGAAGCGTCAACCGACATCGCCCCCCGAATTCTCTGTTAAAGGACCGTACAGCTATTGCCGGCATCCAATCAATCTACTTCTCTTGATCTCCTTCTGGCTCGGTCCGGTGATGACCTATAGCCGTCTAGAATTTGCCACGTTAGGTAGTATTTACCTGCTGATAGGAACGGCTCTTGAAGAGCGCAATCTCCGGCAAGAGTTTGGTGAAGTATATGAAGTTTATCGCGCACATATACCCATGTGGATTCCGCGATTTAGACCTAGGCGCTATAACCCTCTATTGCGAGGCGCCGAGGCAGAAAAGATAAGCACATCTATGACCAGGACGTGATTAAAAAGGTGGTGGTAATATGTTGAAACGTTGCAATGTCAGAAGAGCCGGAATTTTTTGCGGATCCATGATGATACTATTGGGGATGCTATTTTTGTTTCGAAACATGGGCTATTTTTCGCGGGAAATCTGGAATTTTATTTGGCCTGGTGTACTCATTCTTGCAGGCATCGCCATCATCGTTCGAAGGCATTGTTCTTCCAGGTGCTGTGATGTCGATTATAGAGCGAATCGTATTGTAAACTAGGTTTACTACGATGAACGGAAAAACCATTCTGGTAGGAAATCCCAATGTTGGCAAAAGTGTCATATTTGGACTTCTGACCGGTCGATATGTTACAGTATCCAATTACCCAGGTACCACGGTTGAGATTGCTATCAGTCGGGCAAGATACGATGGCCATGCTGAAGAAGTTGTTGACACGCCGGGTGTGAATAGCTTGCTCCCTTTATCGGAAGATGAAGAAGTTACAAGGAACATTTTGCTTAAAGAACAGCCGCGCCTGATTGTGCAAGTTGCCGATGCAAAAAACTTGCGTCGGTCTTTATTTCTGACCGTTCAATTGGCAGAACTACAAATCCCCTTAATTTTAAATCTGAATATGGTCGACGAAGCCGAAAAGCGAGGAGTTGCCCTTGACGACAAGAAGCTTTCCCGGCTGTTAGACATTCCGATTGTAAAAACCGTGGCCATTGAACGTATTGGGTTGTCGAGGTTGGTCAATGAACTTTCAAAGCCTCTCCCAGTCCCCAATTTCAAGGTTCAGTATCCAGAGGAGATAGAACGAAGTATTTCAGAGATTTGTGCTTATCTTCCAAATTCTTCACTTTCAAAACGCTCACTGGCCTTAATGCTGTTGGCGGGAGATACGAGCTTAACAAATTGGCTCCTGGAACAATCGGATTCTTCAACACTTTCGAAGATCGAAGCATTAAGCAGGGGTGTGCAAGCAAAACTCCAACAACCCATGAGTCTGGTCATTAATCAGCGACGGCTACAAAAAGTGGAAGAGATTTACCTCTCTGTTTACAGGCTTGAACAGCCTTCCGGCCAATTGGTGACAGAGCGTTTGAGTCGAATGTCAATGCACCCGTTTTGGGGGCTTCCGATTGTAAGCATCGTGCTGTTTTGTATCTACCAGTTTGTTGGCGTATTTGGTGCCGGCACCTTGGTTGAGTTTTTAGAGGAAGTGGTCTTTGGGAAATTCATAACACCGTGGTCGGTGACGCTGGTTTCGGCGCTGTTCCCTGTCAAACTCCTGCAAGATCTATTTGTTGGAGAGTTCGGCCTGTTCACAATGGCACTCTCGTATTCAATAGCCATTATCCTGCCAGTCATAACCACGTTTTTCTTAGCTTTTAGTTTCCTGGAAGATTCAGGTTATTTGCCTCGCCTGGCTGTCATGTTGAACCGAGTATTTCGGCTTTTGGGTCTAAACGGCAAGGCGGTACTGCCCATGGTTCTCGGACTGGGCTGTGACACCATGGCCACGCTAACCACACGCATTTTAGAAAGTCGAAAAGAACGAATCCTTGTGACGTTGTTGTTGGCACTTGCTATCCCCTGTTCGGCACAATTGGGGGTTATTCTCGGCTTGTTAAGTGGCTTGTCCAGTTATGCGGTATTTATTTGGCTTGGGTGTGGTTTAGGGGTTTTGGTTCTGGTTGGGTATGTGGCCTCGAAAGCGCTTCCTGGAGAACGCTCTGCTTTCATTTTGGAACTTCCGCCCCTTCGGTTCCCCCGGTGGTCCAACATTGTAGTAAAAACAATAGCCCGGATGGAATGGTACCTGAAAGAGGCGGTGCCTTTGTTTTTTCTGGGTACCCTCGTTCTCTTCGTGCTGGCCGAAACCGGATTCTTGAGGTCGATTGAGACTTGGTCGGCTCCGCTGATTCGCGGATTCCTGGGTCTCCCGGAACAGACCGCTCGTGCGTTTCTGATCGGGTTTATGCGCAGAGACTATGGCGTGGCCGGACTTTTCGATATGGCGCGACAAGGTATATTGAATCCCGAACAGATTTTGGTGAGTGTGGTGACCATTACCCTCTTTGTTCCTTGTATCGCCAACTTTTTCGTGATCATTAAGGAACGAGGATGGAAAACCGCTCTTGCCATTTTTTTCTTCATCATTCCTTCTGCTTTCGTGGTTGGGGGGACGTTAAACTTTATTTTAAGTCTTATCAAACTAATTTAGAGCAATTAGGAATGCGATGTCCATTATGTGGAAATCGATTTTTTGAAAATCAAAAGTCATGGTGCTCCAAATGTCCTTTAGCTGGTGGATGTAAATTCGGGGCCCATGAAATCTCAAATAGTAAAGTTTGTAGCGGCGGCTTATTTGGCTGGAGTAAATCTCATGGTAAGGCTCAAGGATTTGGAAGCTGGCGAACAAGCTTGCATCCTTTTTACCACCTCTGTTCCCGGCCAGGTGTTAGATCGGCTGATGGTGTACGGAATTATTCCAGGTAATTATGTACGCCTTCATCAGAAAAAGCCTGCTTATATTATTCAAGTGGATGAAACCTTCTTGGCTCTGGAATCAAATCTGTGCGAAGGAATATTTGTGAAAAAACAGCCGAATGTCAATGATTAACAGTCCCTTAACATCAATATATCAACAAACAATTTTGGATCATTTCAAGAATCCAAAAAATTTTAGAAAGCTCGAGGCGGCGAATCGTTTTGTGGAAGGATATAACCCGCTTTGTGGAGATCACATTAGTCTATATTTGCAAATTCAACAAGATGTCATTAAGGATATTGGATTTCAAGGCAAGGGTTGTGTCATTTCAATAGCATCCGCCTCACTCATGACAAGCCTATTGCAAGAGAAATCTGTCTATGACGCAGAAAGAATTCTCTACGTGTTTAACGAGTTAATCAGAGGAAGCACACAACTTGATTTGGTGTCTAAAGAATTTGATAGGCTTGCTGTTTTCTCTGGAGTCAAAGATTTTCCGACCCGGACGAGATGTGCTTCTTTGGCGTGGCTTGCTTTGGGGTGTGGACTGAGAGCAGAAAATGGGTATATCTCTGCAGATTGAGATAATCAGAAGTGACGACTCAAATTTCAATGTCTACAAAGAGAGAAATTTATTACACAAATTGGGTTGGTAAAAATGAAATCTAAGGCGAAGTTGGAAGAGTTCACTGTCACATATACGCGTTGGGTAATTAAGTGGCGCTGGCTTGTCTTATTTGTCACACTTTTGCTAGCTAGTATATTAGCAAGCGGCGTGAGGTTTCTTGAGTTCGACACCGAATATAAAGCGTTTTTTAAACCCGATGATCCCCAGCTTATTGCGTTTGAAAAATTGCAAGATATCTACACTAAGAATAGCAACATTCTGTTCGTCGTTGCGCCGAAAAATGGTGAGGTGTTTACAGCGCCGGTTCTCCATGCTGTTGAAGAATTGACTCGAGAGGCCTGGAAAATTCCTTATGCGATTCGTGTGAATGCAGTAACAAATTTTCAGCATACCCGGGCGAGCGACGACGAACTTATCGTGGCAGATTTGGTTTCTGATGCATTGCATCGTTCTACTGATGAACTCGAAACAGCCCGCAAGATTGCGGTTGTTGAACCAAGCCTCCGTAAGAAGCTGATTTCGCCCACCGCGCACGTCACGGGGATCAATGTCACTCTGCAACGGCCCGGTGAAGACACGAGGAGGGAAGTCCCAAAGGCGGTCAACTATGCCCGCCAGCTGGCCGAATCCATTCAGGCTGAGCATCCGGGCATCGACATTCATTTGACCGGACTGGTGCTGCTCAACTACACGTTTGCAGAAGTCAGCAAACGAGACATCAGGACGCTGGTGCCGTTCATGTACGCGGGCATGATCGGCATGATGTTTTTGCTTTTGCGCTCAGTGAGCGGGACGTTGGCTACCGTCTTGATGATCATCTTGTCATCGGCGACAGCGATGGGCATTGCCGGATGGTTTCGGGTTGGGCTAACGCCACCCTCGGCACAAGCCCCCACCATGATTATGACCTTAGCCGTTGCCGATAGCATTCATATTCTCATGACCATGCTGCGAAACATGCGGAGTGGAATGAGTAAGCACGACGCCCTTGCTGAGAGCTTACGTATAAACATGCAGCCCGTTTTTCTAACCAGTCTGACCACGGCGATTGGATTTCTGAGCATGAACCTTAGTGAGGTTCCACCGTTTCGCCATCTTGGCAACATCACCGCCGTTGGAATGGTATTTTCGTGGATTTATGCAATACTGTTTCTGCCCGCTCTCATGGCGATTCTACCGGTTCGGGTTAGAATAAAAGCGGGAGTCAAGCGCTCTCTCATCGATCAATTTGCCGATTTTGTCATTGGCAGAAGACAACAATTATTGTGGGGAGCATCCCTGGCCGTCCTTTTTCTTGTGCTTTTTTTGCCAAGAAATGAACTCAACGATCAGTTTGTCAACTATTTTGATGAACATAACGAGTTTCGTGCGGATACCGATTTCACCATGCAAAACCTGACCGGGATTTATCAAGTAGAATTTTCTCTCAGCTCGGGTGAAAGCCGAGGAATATGCAATCCTGAATATTTGAGCAAACTTGAAGAATTTACGCACTGGTACGAGAACCAACCGAATGTCCTCCAGGTCGGCTCGTTTAGTCAGGTTATGAAGCGTCTGAACAAAAGCATGCATGGCGATGATCCGGATTTTTACCGGATACCAGCTAGCCGACAACTGGCCGCACAATACCTGCTGCTCTATGAAATGTCGCTGCCTTTCGGTCTGGATCTGAATAACCAAATTGATATAGACAAATCTGCGACTCGATTTATTATTACGCTCGCAAACGTCTCTACCCGCGAGATTAGAGAAATCGCATCGCGGGGGGAGCGGTGGTTGGCGCAAAATGCACCAGAATATATGTTTAATCATGGCGTTGGGCCTTCTGTGATGTTTGCTTACGTATCTGGTCGCAATATTGAAGGCATGTTAAAGGGGACGCTCATCGCGCTTCTACTTATCTCGCTGACCCTGGTCTTTGCTCTGCGGAGTTTCAAGTTTGGTGCCATTAGCCTTGTTCCAAACCTCATACCCGCCGCTGTGGGATTTGGTTTGTGGGGATTGTTGGTGGGCAAAGTGAATCTTGGTTTGTCAATTGTTACAGGTATGACGTTAGGTATTGTGGTGGATGACACCGTACATTTCTTAAGTAAGTACCTGCGTGCCCGGCGTGAGAGAGAGTTGCCTCCTGAAGGAGCGATTCGATATGCGTTCTCTTCAGTGGGTAAGGCTATGCTTGGAACCTCGTTGATTTTGATCGTCGGATTTGCCGTCCTGTCATTTTCCACATTCGACATGAATGGCAGTATGGGTAGACTCACGGCCATCACCATCTTGTTCGCCCTTTTGGCAGATTTTCTGCTCTTACCCCCGTTGCTTATGCGAGTGGAACGAAAGCGAGCCCCCAAAATCCTTCACCAAAGAATACAGGCCGCAGAAGATGTTCTGGTATCTTTAAATTATCACGAATTTCATAAAGGAGATGAAGTAAAATGATCGTGATAGCTCTAAATCCCGATTTGGACATTAGAACACATGTTAACTCAGCAGATCTATTTGCAATGTCCAATAAAATATTGATCTGTAGCATTATGGTGTTCCATGTGCTGACTTCGAGTATTTTTCCAGCTCGCGCTGGTAGTCCAGAAGAGAGGGGTCTCGCTATTGCTGTGAAAGCCGATAAAATGGACAGCGGTTTCCAAGATATTACCGCTGATCTTGTCATGATACTACGAAACCGACATGGCGAGGAAAGCACGCGCCAACTGCGGTTTCGCACACTCGAAGTGTATGGAGATGGCGATAAAACCATGGTCATTTTTGACCGTCCAAAAGACATTAAAGGTACCTCTCTGCTCACTTTTAGTCATAAGACTGGGACGGATGACCAATGGTTGTATTTACCGGCGCTGAAGCGGGTCAAACGTATTTCCTCTAACAATAAATCGGGCCCCTTCATGGGCAGCGAGTTCGCCTACGAAGATATTTCTTCACAAGAAGTTGAGAAATACACCTACAGATTTGTAAGCACTGAGCGGTATGAGGATCAGGAATGCTTTGTGATTGAGCGTTACCCCGTGGACCAGAAATCGGGCTACACCCGGCAGGTGGTCTGGATCGATACGTCTGAGTACAGAGTGTGGAAGATTGATTATTACGACCGAAAAGATGAGTTGCTCAAAACCCTTACTTTTCATCTTTACCGTCGGTATCTGAATCGCCATTGGCGAGCCGATGAGATGTACATGGTCAACCATCAGACCGGCAAAAGCACCAGGCTTGTCTGGAGCAATTACAGTTTTGCCAGGGGTTTAACGGAACGAGATTTTGACAAAAACACGCTCAAGAGGTTAAGGTAGAAAGGCAATGATAGTATGCGGTAAACCGGCTAAACTAAGGCCAGCATCAAGGCGGGCACCAGCCATGATGGCGCTGGCTCTTTGGGTCTGCTTTTTAAATCCTCCGATAGGTATAACTCAGCCCATTGATTTTTCCGGACATATGTTGCTTGAATCACGCCTGTTTCCTCAGACGCCCCTCTTAAATGAGCAGTACACCCACAGCAATCTATCCCTGGCACTTCAGCCTGAGTTTTACTACGAGTGGGCCGATGGCTATGCCAGCATTGTTTTCGTTCCTTACCTTCGAATAGACCAGCACGACGGCAAGCGTACCCACTTTGACGTTCGAGAATTATTCTGGCAGAAAGTCAGCAAAATTTGGGAACTGCGTTTCGGCATCCGTAAAGTTTTCTGGGGAGTCACGGAATCCAGACATCTGGTGGACATTATCAATCAAACGGATTATGTGGAGAATCTCGACGGTGAAGAGAAACTGGGCCAGTTGATGTTAAACCTGGCTCTCATTCGAAGTTGGGGAACCATTGATTTCTATATCCTGCCGCTGTTTCGTGAACGACCTTTTCCTGGATGGCGTGCACGTCCACGCTATCCGATTATGATAGAGACCGACCGAGCAATGTTTGAATCAAGCTCAAAAAAGCGGCTTGTTGATTTTGCGGTGCGATGGTTTCATACTGTTGGTGTTTTTGATGTTGGGCTTGCGTACTTTTATGGTACAAGTCGCGAGCCTTTCTTGACGCTTTCGCTGGATGACTCGGGACAACCAATACTGATCCCTTTCTATGATGTCATTCATCAAACCAGCCTCGACCTGCAAGCTACAATTGCAGGCTGGCTAATTAAACTGGAAGCCCTCACCAGACGCGGCCTGGGTGACCGTTTCCTGGCTTTCACCAGTGGTCTTGAATACACCTTTGCGAACGCATTTGGTTCAGGAGCAGATCTCGGCTTTCTGGGCGAATATATTTATGATCGTCGCGACAAGAAAGCTTTCACTCCTTTTAGAGACGAAATTTTTCTAGGAATGAGATTGGCGTTGAACGATATTCAAGGCACAAATTTGCTGACCGGCGTCATGATCGATCGCGATAGCGGTACAAGCCTGGTAAATGTCGAAGGGAGTCGCCGCATTGGCAGCGGCTGGAAACTAAACCTGGAGGTTCGAGGTTTCATTGGCGCGCCAGAATCCGATCTTCTCTACGTTTTTAGAAAGGACGATTATTTGCAAATAGAGCTGTCCTATCATTTCTGATCGTTAATGCCAGGATGTACAGGGAATGGGATTGATGCTACTTTGAAGCCGGCACCGATCAGATATGTGCTTTAAAAAGATGACATATACCAAAAGTCTTTGGGCTGGTAAAGAATTCCGAAGCCTGAATGCAGAGGAGCAAGCCAAGAAATAGAATTTGGATTGTTTTTGATTAATTGAGTTATTCAGAATTGCTTATGTGCAAGAAATTTTGTTCAATAAAAACTTGCAATTTCTTCCTTGGATTTCTAAATTAAGATAGATATCGTGGGTAAACAAGAACGTTTGATATCAGTAGACGAATTATGTGAATGACTGCAGGTTAGAAACAGCTAAATGTACTGGCTTACATCAAAAAACCTGATTTCCCTATGACAAGATTGGCGGGCTGAAATTCAAACTCAGTGAAGTCGAAAAGTGGATTCAAAAGAATAGGGTTAAAGTGAAATACGCCAAGAACCTTTCAGCAATTAACAAGCTAAAAATGACTGTGCCTGTGCCATTTTGGAGTTTAAATCATGTAAGAACGTATCAATTTATGTCTGAGGAGAGGGATAAGTATAGAATTCTAAATTAGTTGTATCTTTTCATGCTCTAAGTGTTTTGTTTGGCTCACCAAATCATAATCCGAGTGTCCGGGGTTCAAGCCCTGTGCCCCTACCAAATTCAAAAACTCAAAGTTGAGAGGGATGACCTTCTGATGACGGAAAGAAAGAAATTAAGTGACGCTGAAATTCAGGAAAGTCTGTCTGAATTGTCCGGTTGGAATGTGGAGAACGGCAAACTTCACAAGTCTTTTCAATTTGATTCATTTGTCGATGCGTTTGCCTTTATGACCAAAACAGCTCTCACCGCTGAAAGCATGGACCATCACCCCGAATGGTTCAACGTCTATAACAAGGTTACGGTCGATCTGAGTACCCATGATCTTGGCGGCATCAGCACCCGGGACTTTGAACTTGCCAAGAAGATGGAGGAATTTGCCGGCTAAGCTTTTATGTAAGAACCATTCTTCCATGCCGAATGACCCCGCCGATTGCCATCACATAAGTTTCTGAAACCAAACACCCTATAGTCAGCTTGCTCAACTACAAAACAGTCCCGACGAGTCGTTGACAATCGGATCGCAGTGATGGGTCAGACCGTTGTCATTGCGGCTCAGGATTTGGCCCTTTCAAACATAAAGCGCTGTTAGACGCCGTTGAAAAGGCCCTGGAGAATGGACGAATTGAGAATTAATTTGTGTTGAACGGAACCAGACTTGACGAGTCATTCTATCCATTAAACGCTCCATTCCTAATACCGATATTGCTTCAGAATGGCCCATAATTCTTCCATGGATTGCGTCGGATCTTCCACAATCAATATTGGCACTCCGCTCTCACGCGCATACGGGTAGC
>JAABYK010000162.1:39228-41029 GCA_011775825.1 Candidatus Zhuqueibacterota bacterium
TCGCCGCTGTAATCTCTATATCCCCACAGCCAGTAGCTGCCGCTGTGGCTAATGGATTTCGGTATATTATAACGCTTGTGGTAATAATCAACTGCGCCCGCCTCGCCGTAGTTGGAAGCGAAAATGGCACATTGCTCCCTCTTTTCAGGAGGCAAGCTGTCGTAGGTTTTCGCCACCGCAGCAACCAGTTCTTGCCAGCCGAGCATGTCTGCGTAGTCCTGCGGAAGTTTGTGGAACTTGCCTGTTTCCCAGCGCAGTGCTTCCTTCAGGCCCATATATTTCGCTCCAAATTCAAAGTAGCGGATCATCGACTCTACCGACAGGAGCGGCACACCAACGGGGATCAACGTCGCACTGCCAAGGACGAGAAGTCCGGTAATCACCGGCTTCAGCCAGGTGCGCATGGTACGTCTGATATGCTTTTCGATGGCAACAGCCCCTGCGGCAAACAGCATCGGATAGGCCGGGGCCAGGTAATACACTTTGCCGGCAAGAAACAACAGCGCGACCAATATTGCAACATACATCCATCCGATTGGACGATAACGTTTACCATCATCGGATATGAGACAAAAATAAAGCCCGATCAGCCAGATTGGTGCAGCATAAAGGTTCATCAAAACCTGGACCAGGAGGAAGGTTACCGGCTCCACATTGGCCAGTTGGCGTTCGCTCAACACGCGCATGTGTTCGAAGAAGGGCCAGCCGTGCGTGTGTTGCCAGATCAAATTGGGCAGCCAGATGATCAGGGCGACGGCTGTGGAAATCCAGAGCCATTTGCTGCGAAAATATCGGCGATAGGGGGTCAAAAGCAGGCCGACTGCAAGGCCGAAGCCGAAGAGAAGCATGGTGTATTTGTTCAGCAGTCCCAGTCCCGTGACCGCGCCAAGTAGAAGCCAATATCCCGGTTTATCTGTTTTCAAAATTCGAGTGAATAAATAGATCCCCAAAACAAAACAGAACAGGTCGAACGTAACAGGCTGGAATAGCAGGTTCATGCGCAAATAGACAAGCGAGAACAGATAGGCTAAGGCCGAGAGGATTTGGGCGAAGCGTCCGCCGCTCAGCTCTCGTGCAATCAATCCGGTAAGAATCAACGTAAACGCTCCGGTCAGCGCCGGAATGAAACGAACACCGGCGAGACTTTTCCCGAACAGCCACCCGGAAGTTTTGGCGATAACGGCAATGCCAGGCGGGACTTCCAGATATCCCCAGCTAAGATGTTCTCCCATTGCCATGTACAAAAATTCATCACGGTGAAGTCCGAAGTCAGAACTCGTGATGAATGGTACAAGCAGCTTGACGGTTGCCAGATAAACCAGTATGGCTGCGCCACTGAAAAGATATTTTGTGGAGACTAATTTGCGCTGCGTTGAGGGATGAGCGGATATGTCCATTTTGTAGGCGTATTAGTAGAGATTGCTTGCATGGCCAAGCACAAGTTGCCATTTACCGTCAATTTTCTCGAAAATATCGTCTGCCAGGATTCAAACCCAAGAGTATCTTCCGCCACCATCGTGATGGATGTCTTACAGGTAAGCCAAGCCACTTTCCCATCATTTGAAACATGCACACTGACGTCAGATGTTTCAGCCTGAATATCAGCACCTTGATGGATAAACTCTTGATAGCTTGGATCGAAGTATCCCATCCTCGTAACCACCTTTTTTGTTTGGATGGATGGTTCGAATGTAATCCGTATGTGCCCCAGTAGTTCGAATATGCTTCCCAATCGTTGTTTTTCAAGTGCCTCATTGCCCTGTTGCCAACGTTTAAAATTTCTTTCTTCTCTCTTTCAATA
>JAABYK010000375.1:0-8080 GCA_011775825.1 Candidatus Zhuqueibacterota bacterium
ATCGACCTCATCAGTATTCTGACTCCGAGCGGCGTTCATGCGAATAATGTCGTCGAATTAGCAAAATGCGGCAAGCCGATGCTGATTGAGAAACCGATCGCACTACGGCTGGCCGACGCCGACGAAATAATCAGAATTTGTGACCTGCACGGCACAAAAATTTTTGTGGTGCATCAGAACCGCTTTAACTTGCCCATCATAAAAGCACGTGAGGCTCTTGAGCAGGGCCGCTTTGGCAAACTGGTTTTGGGCACGGTCCGGCTGCGCTGGAAACGAGACCAAGCCTACTATGATTCTGCAGACTGGCGGGGCACCTGGGCTTATGACGGCGGCGTATTCACGAATCAGGCAGGCCACCACATCGATATGCTGACCTGGTTCATGGGAGGCGTTGAAAGCGTTATGGCAACAGCTGCTGCTCGTCTGGTCAACATCGAATGTGAAGATACGGGAGCGGCTATTCTCACATTCACCAACGGAGCGCTGGGAATAATTGAAGCCACGACCGCGACGCGCCCAAAGGATTTAGAGGGGTCGATTAGCATTTTAGGAGAACGCGGCAACGTTGTTATCGGTGGATTCTACATGAATGAACTGATCAGTTGGGAATTCGACGAACATAAGCCAATCGATGATATCATTTTCGAGAAATACGGCAGAAATCCAGATAATTGGGCTTATAACCTGGGTGAATACCTGAAGGATGTCATCAATTCAATTGAAAACAACAAAAAAGGGCTGGTTGATGGCCTTGAAGGACGCAAATCTCTTGAATTAATCAATGCCATCTACGAATCGATTGAAACGGGAGCCCAGGTACCGTTGCAATTCAGACCACGGCTATGCAAATTAGGAATCGTTAACAATGGAGACGTATCGTATTCTCAAGGGCGTTAAATTAGGCGCAGATTGTCTTATTGAAGATTATTGTATTATCGGTGTGCCGCCACGTGGTGCTGCAGAAGGCGAACTTAAGACAGTCATTGGAGCCATGTCCCACTTGCGTTCTCACAGCGTCGTGTATGCCGGTAATCAAATTGGCGAAAATTTTCAAACCGGGAACAAGGTGAATATACGCGAGCTGAATCGAATTGGCGATCGGGTCAGCATTGGAACTCTGTCGGTCGTGGAGCATCATGTTGACATAGGAAATAATGTGCGAATTCACAGTCAAGTGTTTATTCCGGAATATTCGATTTTGGAAGATAATGTCTGGATAGGACCCAATGTTGTCATGACCAATGCCAAATATCCCTTATCTCCGGGAGTTAAAGAGCACCTCAAGGGACCAACAATAAAAAGAGGCGCCAAGATAGGCGCGAATGCTACCATATTGCCTGGTGTTGTAATTGGTGAAAACGCTGTGGCTGGAGCAGGTTCGGTAGTTGTCAAAGATGTGCCAGTCGGTATGGTTGTTGTGGGTAACCCCGCCAGAGTGATCAAAACAGTCGAAGAATTGCCTTACTAAGAGGAAAAAATGAACATTACTTTTGTTGATCTCAAGCGTCAGTATGATTCTATAAAAACTGAAATCGATGGTGCCATTGCAAATGTCATAGGCGATTCCGCTTTTATCGGCGGCCCCTATGTTGAATCCTTTGAACGCGCTTTTGGCAGCTTTTGCTGTACGAAGCATTGCATTGGCGTGGGTAATGGCACCGATGCTCTCTGCATAGCACTCAGAGCGCTGAATATTGGCAGAGGAGATGAGGTCATTACTGCTGCAAATAGCTTTATCGCGACTTCTGAGGCGATCACAATGACAGGCGCGAAAGTCGTCTTTGTGGATATTAACCCCGAGACATACAATATCGATGTCGACAAGATCGCCGAAAAGATCACTTCCAGGACGAAAGCGATTATTCCAGTGCATCTTTATGGCCAGCCTGCCGACATGGATCCAATTCTGGAACTGGCACGGCAACACAACCTTCGTGTAATTGAAGATGCTGCCCAGGCTCATGGTGCTCTTTACAGAGGAAGACACATTGGCTCAATCGGAGATATCGCCTGCTTCAGTTTTTATCCTGGAAAAAACCTGGGGGCTTATGGTGACGCCGGAGCGATTGTGACAAACGACGACCAGTTATCTGTAAAAGCGAGAAAGATTGCAAACCATGGCAGGACGCAAAAATACGATCATGAAATCGAGGGGGTAAACAGCCGATTGGATGGCATACAGGCCGCAATCTTGCAAGTTAAATTAAACCATCTTTTGGAATGGACCGAAAGCAGGCGCAGAAATGCTTATTTCTATAACGAACTCTTACGAAATGCCGACGTGATGACACCGATTGAGATTGAAAATACCAAAGCGGTTTATCATCTGTATGTTGTGAGAGTTAAAAACGATTGTCGCCAGAAGCTTCAGGAGCACTTGAAGGCCAATGGTATTGCCACGGGCATCCACTATCCCATTGCCCTACCTAATCTCAAAGCTTATGCTTATCTCGGTCATAATGCTCATCGAGATTTCCCCGAAGCGACCAAGGCCTCTAAAGAGATTCTATCCTTGCCCATGTATCCTGAGCTTGAGAAATCGCAAATTGAATACATAGTTGAAAAAATCGCGGATTTCTTTTCTTGAGCGAGCAAACCGTAGTTTTTCAGAAAGAAAATATTATGCGGAGATTAAAGTACATTATTATAACGCCTGCTCGCAACGAAGAAGCGTATATAGAAAAAACAATTCAATCAATTGTATCGCAAACGATTTTACCGGCAAAGTGGGTGATTGTCAGCGATGGCTCTACTGACCGTACTGATAAGATCGTACAGCAATACATGGCAGGAAACCCATGGATTAATTTGGTAAGAATGCCTGATCATCGCGACCGGCATTTCGCCGGAAAGGTCAGGTGTTTTAATGCCGGCTATGAAAGCGTTAAAGATTTGGATTTTGACATTATAGGCAATCTTGATGCCGACATTTCTTTTGATCAGGAGTATTTTCAATTTCTTCTCAACAAGTTTGCTGAGATTCCCACGCTCGGAGTGGCTGGAACACCGTTTGTTCAGGACTCATCGACTTATGACTATGGATTTACGAATATCGAACACGTTTCTGGCGCATGCCAATTATTTCGGCGGGAATGCTTCGAAGACATCGGCGGATATGTTCCCATCAAGAGTGGAGGTATTGATTGGATTGCCGTTACAACCGCAAGAATGAAGGGCTGGAAGACCAGAACATTTACAGACAAAACGTGTTTGCATCACCGAAAAATTGGTACCGGCAACGCGAATATCCTGGTTGCACGATTCAGGCACGGCATAAAAGACTATTATTTAGCCGGCCATCCAATCTGGCAACTATTCAGGGCGGTTTACCAAATGAAATACAAGCCTTACATCATTGGGGGCTGTACTCTATTTGCTGGTTATCTATGGGCATTTTTATGCCGCTATGCAAGACCGGTATCGAAGGAACTTATGATGTTTCATCGAAAAGAGCAGATGGTCAGGTTAAAACGCATTTTCTTAAGAACTTTTAAACTGGCTCGTTGAGACTTAAATTTACTTAAATTCATTATTCAGTGAAACAAGAAGCATATGTTCAATACTAATGAAATTCTCCTCAACAGCCTTCAAAAAGTAGAAAGATGGGTTGAGGATCATAATTATAAAGGCTATGAGCCATTTGATGGTTTATCATCATTCTTAAGACAATTGACATTTGGCAATTTGTTGCTGGACAGACTATTGATGCAGCTCGTTCGGCAGAGCCCTGTCAACCTTCGTCCTCTTCTGGGCGTAAAGCCTTTGAATTCCACAATAGGAAGGGGATACATGGCATGGGGATATCTTATTATGCTGAAGTTAACCGGTAAAAATAGATATAAAGATAATGCTGTTCTATGCCTGCAATGGCTGATGGAAAACAAGTCGCCGGGATACGTCGATTATAGTTGGGGAAAACATTTTGATTTTGCGAGTCGTGGTGGCATGTATCCTAAATTAAGACCCATCACGGTTTGGACCAGTCTTATTGGCCTTGCATTTCTCGATGCCTATGACATCCTTGAAGAGAAGAAGTATCTTGAGGTCGCCTCAAGTGTATGCAATTGGATACTCAGCCTGCCTCGTCGAGTGACAAACTCAGGCGTCTGTTTAGGCTATCAGCCTACTCGACAAAGCTCAATTCACAATTCCAACATGCTCGGTGCAGCAATGCTAGCAAAAACTGCAAAATACACCGACAATTCCGAATACCTGGAAGTCGCTGAAGCGGCCATGGAATATAGCTGTTCGAGACAGCTTTCCGATGGATCATGGTATTATGGGGAACAACCAAACTTTCATTGGATTGACAATTTCCATACAGGCTATAATCTAGACAGCTTGAAATGCTACATGGACAGTACAAATGATAAAACTTTTGAAGAAAATCTTAGTCAAGGCTTTGAGTATTATAAGAACCATTTTTTTGAGGAGAACGGTAGACCCAAGTATTATCACAATCGTGTATACCCTGTAGACAGCCAGTGTGCTGCGCAAGCTATTGACACGTTAGCCAATTTTTCCGACTACGACGAATCAGCACTGGATTTAGCGTTAGAAGTTGCTAACTGGACGATTCAGAACATGCAGGACAAAGACGGCCATTTCTACTACAGGCAATACCCGTTGATCAAAGCAAAAACGCCGATGCTCCACTGGGCGCAGGCGACAACATATAAAGCTCTGGCGCTATTATTATTCAAAATGGAAGAAACATCAAAAAATAGAAAAGATACAGCCAATTGGAAAGGATACGTTGAATATTAATGCCGATGATTGGGGTAAAACAGGCTGGCAGACTCTCTCTCCGTTTGCTGCGTTTGGCCCAGATGGCCATTTTATCTCTTCTCGGCTACTATGATTGAAAATATAAATTAGGTAGAGCACGAATTATGTGGTCACTAAGCAAAGCGGATACCAATAAGAAAAAAGATCATATATCGGTTTGTATTTGTACCTATAAGAGACCTGAGCTCTTGCAACGCTTGTTGCAAGAGGTTTGTAATCAAAAAACCGAAGGTTTGTTTGATTATTCCATTGTGGTTGTTGATAATGACGATACAAAATCGGCTAAAAACACGGTAATATCGTTGAAAGAGAGTCATCAAATCGGTATCCATTATTTTTGTGAAACGAAGCAGAATATATCTCTCGCCAGGAATAAGGCGATTAAAGAGGCACAAGGTGATTGGATCGTCTTTATTGATGACGATGAATTTCCTGAAGAAAACTGGTTGTTTCAGCTATACATAACGGCCAAAGAATTTCGGGCCGATGGAGTTCTGGGACCGGTAAAACCCCATTTCCGGGTAGAGCCGCCGGAATGGATTGTTAAAGGCAAATTGCTCGAGAGAAGGTCTTTCGCCACCGGATCCATTATGAAAGACGTCAGGGAGATGCGGTCGGGCAATGTGCTGCTTTCTAGGAAGATAATCAACGAAAAAGAACTCCCCTTTGATCCTCGTTTTGGCAGAACCGGCGGAGAGGATACCGATTTTTTCACAAGAAGACTTGCTATGGGCTGTTTCTTTGTATGGTGCGATGAAGCGATAGTATATGAAACGGTTCCACCTGAGCGTTTTAAGAGAGCTTATTTATTGAAAAGAGCTCTTCTCCGCGGCATTAGCACAGCAAAACGCAAGCGTTTGGATATTTTCAATCTTTTCAAATCGCTGATTGCAGTACTTCTTTACACTTCGGCCTTGCCAATGCTTCTCATGACCAGCCATCACTACTTCATGAGGTATCTGATCAAAGATTGTGATCATATAGGAAAACTTTTGGCTGCTTGTGGAGTGGAGCTGGTGAAAGAGAGGAGTTTTGAACCAGATAAAATAATGACTCGCGCATCCGGTCTTGAAGTTAGATCCACGGAGGCTATCCTATGACAGACGATAAGAAAGTAATAGGTGTAAAAGGGAAGTTTATGGAATTCGATTCATTGAGAATTCAAGACAAAGACATTGTTATAACAGGAAAACTGGTTAAAATAGCAAGAGTTGCAGAAGAATGGTATGAAGACATAGAAGATCCTGCATTATTAATAAAAGCCTTTAAGAACGGCAAAAGCAAAGTAGATATTTTTACATTCTGGCAGAGGCTTCCAGATACCAAGCCAGAATATGAGTATTACATGGAATGGGATAGTATTGCTGCCATACCTGTTCAAAGCTTCGACCATTGGTGGAAAGAGCAAATTGACTTCAAGGCTCGAAATAAAATTAGGAAGGCAAAAAAGAAGGGAGTGGAAGTTAGGGTAGTAGATTTCAATGATGACTTCATAAAAGGCATGATAAGCATATTCAACGAAACACCAATCAGGCAGAATAAACCTTTCTGGCACTATGGTAAAGACTTCGAGACGGTCAAACAAGAGTTCTCCAGAAATCTGCGAAGAGAAGAGATTATTGGAGCGTATTATGGAGGAGACCTGATTGGATTCATGATGCTCGCCTATGCCGGGGAATTCGCCATGACCACTCAAATTATATCTAAAATCGGGCATCGTGACAAAGCGTCAAGCAACGCATTAATCGCCAGAGCCGTGGAAATCTGTGATCAGAAAAACGTTCCCTATTTTGTTTATACCAAGTGGAGTAAAGGCAGTTTGGGTGATTTTAAACGGCATAATGGCTTTGAAAAAATCGATCTTCCGAGATATTATATTCCATTGACCTTCAAAGGAAAAATAGTTCTAAAACTAAAGCTCCATCGTGGAATTAGAGGCATACTTCCGGAAAAGTTAAACGATCATTTAGTGAACCTGCGAAGGAAATGGTATACAATCAAATACCGAAAGGTGAAAGCTGTCTGAAATAATTGGAACCAACACGGCCTATTAGGAGAAGTTTTTCATGCCCGGAATTGCCGGAATATTAAGCAAAATACCTCTGGAGAGAAATGAAGAGCACCTGCATCGGATGATAGATTGTATGATGCATGAGCCTTTTTATACCTCAGGTACCTATATCAATCATCAACTGGGGCTTTTCACCGGATGGGTGTGTCACCGGGGCTCATTTTCTGACTGCATGCCCGTAGTAAATGAAAAAAAGGACCTGTTCCTGCTGTTCTCGGGGGAGAATTTTGCAGACAAGGAAGTGACTGATCGGCTCAAAAAGAATGGTCACGAATTTGACCCCTCAAATGCAAGTTATTTGATCCATCTGTATGAGGAGGAAGGAGACGGGTTCCTACAGCTATTGAATGGCTGGTTTCATGGCCTTCTGGTAGATCTTCGGCAATATAAGGCGGTTCTCTTCAATGACCGATACGGGATGCAGAGAATCTATTACCATGAAAGCAAAGACGCGTTTGTGTTCGCGTCTGAAGCGAAATCACTGCTCGCGATTCTACCTGAATTAAAACAAATCGATCCGGATAGTTTCGGTGAATTCTTCAGTTGCGGCTGTGTCTTGCAAAACCGAACCTTGTTTTCTAATGTTTTTCTGCTGCCCGGGGGCTCCGCGTGGACATTTGGGAAAGACGGAGGTGTCAAAAAGGATCACTATTTCAAGCCGACCGTTTGGGAAAATCAACCTGCCTTAGAGAAGGAAGTATTCTATCAGCGACTGAAAGAAACATTTTCGAATATCTTGCCGCGATACTTCCATTCGAAACAACCGATCGCAATGTCTCTGACCGGTGGTCTGGATACACGCATGATCTTGGCAACGAGAAACGATCATACTGATGCATTGCCATGTTATACGTTTGGCGGTATGCATCGTGATTCATACGATGTTAAAGTTGCCCGCAAAATTGCGGATGCCTGTCAGCAAACGCATCAGGTTTTGCGGCTTGATGAAAAGTTTCTGTCCGATTTTCCGAATTTGGCCGAAAAGACGGTGTATATTACAGACGGAAGCCTTGGTGTAAACGGATCGCCTGAGCTATACATCAACAGATTGGCAAGAGAAATTACCCCCATTCGTATGACCGGCAACTATGGCAGCGAGGTGCTGCGAAGTGTCCGAGCATTCAAACCCGACCCCCAAAATAAAAAGTTCTTGGATCCTGATTTTATGCAGTATGTGCAAAATGCCGAAAGAACTTTTGCCGACATCAGCAAGGGACACAG
>JAABYK010000375.1:8188-22221 GCA_011775825.1 Candidatus Zhuqueibacterota bacterium
GTTTAAAGCCGAATACTGCTTCGACTATGGAATGCACCAGTGGCTGGCAAGAGCTGATCATACATTTGCACCTTTGCAGTTAGAGAGGTTGTTCCTGGGACGCCATAAGTTCTCCCACTTCCGAATTTGGTTTCGCGACCAGTTATCAGATTATGTGCGACAGATTTTGCTGGATGGGCGGTCTGCAACTAGACCATATCTGAACCCTAAATTTGTGGAGGAGATGGTCTCGAAGCATATGAAGGGGAATCGAAACTATACAAAGGAAATAAACAAGATTCTGACTGCCGAACTTATTCACCGGCTATTGCTCGAAGAGCGATAGGTACTGCATTATGCCACCACAGATAGCTCTTCTTCTATGCATTTTCTTTATACTGTGTCTGTTTATCCTGGACTTTAAGGGAAAATCAAACGTTTCTTCCGCCCTCTGGGTTCCGTTGATTTGGATGTTGATTATTGGATCGAGGTTTGTTTCTCAATGGCTAAATCCGGCAGGTCCTTTGGAATCACCTGAAGTAGGTGATCTCTTGGAAGGCAGTCCTCTTGACAGAAACATTTTTTTAGTCCTCATCATTGCCGGCTTATTCATCTTATCCAGAAGAAAAATATCCTGGCCACAGATATTAAACTGTAATGTTTGGATTTTTTTGCTGTTTTTGTATGGCGGTATCAGTATAGTGTGGTCCGATTTTCCGTTCGTGTCCTTCAAGAGATGGATCAAGTCCATTGGAATTCTTGTGATGGTTCTGGTGGTCTTTAGCGAATCTGATCCCGTCAACGCCGTAAAAACAGTTCTCCGAAGATGCGCGTATGTGCTTGTCCCTTTGTCAGTCGTCTTTATCAAATACTATCCGGACTTAGGGCGATCATATTCCCGCTGGACAGGCGAGGCATATTACCACGGGGTAGCAACCACCAAAAATGGACTTGGTTTTTTATGTCTGTTTTCCGGTATTTATTTCTTCTGGGACTTGCTCGCAATGTGGCGCAAAAGAAACACACACTTTGACAAACAGAAAGTATTTATTCATATCGTCTTCCTAATCATGGTATTATGGCTGTTGAGAATGGCCGACAGTGCAACTTCGACCATGTGTTTTATTACCGGTGTCTTTATTCTTGTCTGGACAGAACTACCCATAATGAAGAGAAATGTGAAAGCGATTGGCGGTTTGGTTCTTTTTTATGCTCTTGTTTTTCTCATACTTATACTTCTATCTGATGTTGAAGTTCTTGTGTCGAGCATGGGACGTGACATGACATTGACGGGAAGGCTTGATCTCTGGAACCAGCTTATTGATATCGAAATTAATCCTCTTGTCGGGACCGGGTACGAAAGCTTTTGGTTAGGCGCCAGAGCCGAAGAGTTCTGGGCAAGGTATTGGTGGCGTCCAAATCAGTCTCATAATGGCTATCTTGAAACCTATCTCAACCTTGGATGGATAGGTACTTTATTGCTTGTCGTCGTCATCATCTCGGCTTACCAAAAAAGCACCAGAACGTTTTTGCTTGACTACGACTACGGCAAATTTCGGCTGACATTTTTGGTCATGGTGTTGTTTTACAATGTTACGGAAGCGGCCTTTCATGGAGTGCACCTGATGCGGTTTTTTTTTATTCTCGTTGCCATGGATTTCCCGCGTTTAGGGCAGCTTCGGATTCAAGGATCAATACAGGAACGCAGGTCACCGGAAATTCAAAGCATAGAAGTCTAAGGTAGATTGCTACCAATTTATGCTAGTTGAGGTTCAATAGTAAATTCTTTTTGATTAATGAGCGCTCTTGAAGCGAAGCCAGCGAAAAAACGCGAATACTTCCATCCGGATCACTTAAGTGTAGATTTAAAAAAGCATGCTTTAAGAGGAGCTGGGGCCGTTGTATTCTTTAACATGTCAGCTTACGGGATCCAGATGATCGGTACCATCATATTGGCAAGACTTCTGGCTCCTGATGATTTTGGGTTGATTTCCATGGTTACTGCATTCAGCCTGCTTTTGCAGAATTTTGGCGTGAATGGCTTTACTGAGGCTATTATCCAACGAAAGGAAATAAACCACAAGCTGATCAGCACGCTTTTTTGGATAAATTTCGTGTTAAGTCTTGCTTTGACACTGCTTTTGATGGCTCTTGCGCCTTTTATTTCCGGCTTCTATAAAGAACCGCGACTTGTATCAATTACTATCGCAATTGCGTCATCCGTTATTTTTGCGGGATTGTCAACACACCATCTTGCCTTGATGAAGCGGAATATGCATTTCTACGGTGTGTCTGCTATTCAGGTATCAGCCACATTATTGAGCGTAATTTTAGCAATTGCTTTAACGGGCTTGGGTTGGGGGTACTGGGCTTTGGTAGCGAGACGCATTGCCCTGCCGTTAGCAACAGCTGTTGGTGCCTGGATATTGTGCAGCTGGCGGCCTGGATTGCCTGCCCTGAGAACGGGTGTCAAGGCTATGCTAAGATTTGCCATCAATACTTACGGTAATTTCACTGTAAATTATTTTTCCAGAAACCTCGATAAAATGCTTATCGGATGGCGTTTTGGCACCCAATCATTAGGATTCTATGATAGGGCTTATCATCTTTTTAGCATGTCTGCAAATCAATTAACTCACCCTGTTACCAGTGTGGCTGTTGCTGCATTGAGCAGATTGTGCAACAATCCTGAAAGGTACCGCCGCTATTATATACATGCCTTATCGATGATTGCTTTTGTTGGAATGCCGATTAGCGCGATGTTGTTCCTGATAGCTAATGATTTAACTCTATTGCTTTTAGGGCCTCAGTGGAACAAGACAGGTCAAATACTCTCCATTTTCGCAGCCAGCCTGGGAATTATGCTGCTGTATTCGACCCATGGGTGGCTTCATCTTTCTCTGGGCAGACCTGATCGCTGGTTTCGTTGGGGTATTATTGCATTTGTTGTGACGACTCTCTCATTTCTTGTTGGCTTGCCATTCGGAATTCTTGGCGTCACCATTGCATATACCGTATCGTTTTATTTGTTGATCGGGCCCGGTTTATGGTATGCTAGCAGGCCCATAAATCTTAAGTTTGCTCCTCTCGTCTCAGAAATATGGAGATACTGTTTGTGTGCAGTTGGTGCGGGCTTTCTGTGCTGGTATATTTTGTACTCAGTTGATTGGACTTCTGCGATATTTCTGGAGCTTAATGTGTTCATCAGAATTATTGTTTCTTTTCTTCTTTGTGGATCCGTATATCTCCTCCTGATCATAGTTGCTTATCAAAGCGTACAACCCATATCGCAATTCAAGTCAGTGTTACGTGAGATGGTACCAAAATCAAAAATAGGCTCATCAAAGAAGCGCGGCGTCGGTGGTTGAAATTTAAAACGAAAAACAAGCATTTCTCTCAATTATTTTGTTGTGATAAGTAAGCGATTGTTGCATCCTCGACTCATGTTGCGGTATCAATATTGCTCGAGAGATCGGAAAAAGCGAGTTTGTTTTTTCAAAATTAGGGAGAGCAAAATGGTTAACATAAGAAAACTAAAATTGCAAAATTTTTTCTATGCAATTTCACTTCTTTCTTTCACATGTGTTGAATCCGGTTCTTTAAATCAAGCGCAATCCATTGAAGATAGAGCCATCATAAAGGCCTCAGGCTGTTCACAGGCAGAGGTGCAAGCGGCCATAGACTCTGCAAGTGACGGAACTGTGGTGTTGGTGCCGGCAGGTAATTGCATCTGGACATCCGGAATTGACTTTTCAAACAAGAACATTACTGTCCAGGGCGCCGGGATAGACCAGACTATTATCACAGATGCGACGGGTTCTGCGTGGAATGAAGTGCCGATTTTTATATCAGGTACTGAAAGTAAACCATTCAGAATTACCGGATTCACGTTTACTGGTCAAGATGGTTCTAATGGGATCATCATGATAAGGGGGAATAGCAAAAACTGGCGTATTGACGATTGTAAATTTGAAATAAGCTCTGGAATAGAAATAGGTTGGTACAGTTGGACCTATGGAGTCATCGATCACTGCATTTTTACAGGTAACAAAACATTTAGTTGTATTCTGGTACATGCAGATGATAGCACGGATTGGGCAAGACCCCTTTCGCTTGGTGGTGAAAAGGCCGTATATGTTGAAGATTGCACCTTTGACTTTAAAACCGTCAACGAATGGAATGTCGCGATAGATGCCAGCTTTGGCGGCCGTTTTGTCTTCCGTCATAATAAATTGACTAATATTACCATAGGTACGCATGATGTTTGTAATAATCCAGGGAGGGGGGTGCACAGCTATGAGATCTATGAAAATTCGTTTACGATGGATGGACAATCTGCTTATCGTGGAATAAATCTAAGAGGAGGTACCGGAGTCATCTATAACAATACATTCACAACGGTAAATGGCGGTAACTTTACCAACCCTATCATGGTAACCAATTACAGGTCATGTTCGGAAATTGTCCAGGATCAATGTGAGCGATTCGGCTGGGATACATGCGATGGCAATAGTCAACTTGACGGTAATCTCGATTCGACCGGCTATCCTTGTTTGGACCAGATAGGGCGGACTTCCGATATAGACGGAGATGGCATTCAAGATTCCGCACCTTTGTATGAGTGGAACAATGCCTTGGATGGTAGCGATACTGATATAAAAATTCATACCTTTGATAACTGTGATAATTCATCTGTTCGTGATCACATTAAGGAAAACAGGGATTACTACAATGATAAGCCAATGCCTGGCTATACTCCTTATGCATATCCGCATCCGCTTTCAAAGGGGAGCTCTTCCACCAAGAAATCTTAAAATAGTCAGATAGTTTTGAGTGTGAGTGCATTAAAATCGGATAGCCGTACGCACAGGAATAAGTCCGTGAACAGACAGATTCTGCTGTTTTTTGACAAAAGGTTGTTTGGTTCAGGTTCCGGAGATTTTCCTTCGCAAGCCTCTCGTAATAACGCTGCATCGCGGCGATGTTTATATGCTGCCGCCGAGAGGTTTCCAGCGCGCGATCGTGCGCTATTTTTTGAAACGCGCGGCCTTTCTCATTGCCGTCAGTGGTGATCTCGAAAACAAGCTGACTGGCGAGCTCGGGATGCCACCAAAAAAGATCGCCGTTATCGATGTTGGCTGTGATCTCAGCAGCTTTACGCCATACTTACCATCCGCTAAAAGCACTGCGAAGGCGAAATTGAAGCTTCCGGCTGAAAAACTGGTGGTGTTATTTGTGGGGAGCATCCGTTATCGTAAAGGACTGGATATTCTGTTGCAGGCCTTGAGCGGCATGAATACGCTTTCTCGCTTGCAGCTCATCGTTATTGGCGAAGGGCAGGAAGAAGAAAAGCTCAAGTCCGAATACGCGCATCTGAATGCCCATGTGACCTGGACGGGAGCAAAACCGAATCATGAATTACCGCAATGGTATGCAGCAGCAGACGCCTTCGTCCTACCCAGCCGCAGCGAAGGCACACCAACGGTTATTCTCGAAGCCATGGGTTCCGGCACGCCTGTTGTCGCCACTCGTGTCGGTGGCATTCCCGAGCTTATCAATGATGGTATCAACGGCCTGCTTTTCGGATCAGAAAATATCGAGCAACTACAGGAATGCCTGATGCATCTCTTCGATCCCGCACTGCGCGAGCGGATCGCGAAGCAGGCGCTATCGGACGTTTATGAACATTCCCTCGAGCGCCAGATCGAAAAGACCGTGGCGATTTATCGATCTGTCATCTCGAAGAATGGGGTTAAGAAATAAGGAAGCCCTTTTATGACAGCCTGTCACTTAACCTTCTGCACTGATTTCTCTATGGTGGAGAACTCAAAAATCTAATCGTCGATCCTGAACATCACGACGAAGTTCAAAAGCCTCGCCAGTCGCCTGCCTTCAATCCAATTGTCAGAGCGGGCTGTTTGCGATCTGGAGCTGCTTGCCACGGGCGCTTTTAGCCCGAGCGACGGCTTTATGGGGTAGGAAGACTACTAAAACGTTTTGGACGAGATGCGTCTGGGATGAAAAAATCCTGTGTGTGCCTGTGTCAGATCCGAATTGGAATTATCTGGATCAGTTACCTGATGTGCCGCCCCATTTCTTGAAAGAGATTGCACATTTTTTTTGCGATTTATAAAGAGTTGGAAAAGAAAGAAGACAGGCGTGGAAGGCGGGGAGGACAGAGACAAGGCTATTGAGATCATTAAAGAAGCTCCGCAAAGATATCAATCACATTCTTAATTCGTCTCCGCTTGAGTTAACATCACGATAAATCACCCCTGAAATCGTAAGCATCTCGTTTTTTCTTGCAGATTAGAAAAAAATCCTTAATATAGCGTGTTTGTTTGTGAACCATGTATTCTTTGAACGAGAGTTCCAGAATGGGAGGCGTGGATACTTGTCGGAACACCAGGTAATCGGTCTTGCGGGCATCATTGTTCTTGGCATCGGTGCACAGTGGTTGGCCTGGCGTTTGAAATTGCCCTCAATCTTGTTCTTGCTTGTTTTCGGTTTCATCGCGGGACCTGTTACGGGCTTTTTGCATCCGGATGAACTCATGGGGGATCTGCTGCTGCCGGTCGTGTCGATTTCCGTGGCCGTCATTCTGTTTGAAGGCGGTCTCACCCTAAGGATCAGTGAATTGCGGGAGATCGGTAGAGTTGTGCTGATGTTGATTTTCTTAGGGGGAATGCTTACCTGGGCAATAGCTGCTGCTAGTGCACACTTTCTCCTGGATCTGAATCTAAACCTTTCGATTCTACTCGGTGCCATTTTGGTGGTGACCGGCCCAACCGTGATTGGTCCTTTGCTCCGACACATCCGACCCATCGGAAAGGTTGCTGATATCCTGAAGTGGGAGGGTATTGCTATTGACCCTGTCGGTGCTTTGCTTGCCGTTTTGGTTTTCGAAGCCATCCTCGTAGGTGAGGTCCAGGAAGCCACCACGATGGTGCTGCTGAGTCTTGTAAAAACGGTATTTTTGGGAGGTCTGATTGGACTCATTCTGGCCCGTCTTCTGGTATTTTTGCTCAAACAGTTTTGGGTTCCGGATTTTTTGCAGGAAACCGTCACGTTGATGCTGGTCATCGTAGCATTTGTCAGTTCCAATTTATTTCAGGAGGAATCCGGATTGTTTGCCGCAACTTTGATGGGTTTGGCGTTAGACAATCAGAAGACTGTTGCCATCAAGCACATCGTGGAGTTTAAAGAGAACTTGCGGGTTCTAATCATTTCGAGCTTGTTTGTCCTACTGGCGGCCCGACTTCAAATAAATGATTTTCAACATTTCACGATGGAAAGCCTGATCTTTCTGGCGATTTTGATTTTTCTGGCTCGGCCTTTCTCTGTGTTCATGTCGACTCTCGGATCGGATTTGACCTGGCGCGAACGGCTTTTTATCTCCTGGATGGCGCCCCGGGGCATTGTCGCCGCCGCCGTCGCATCGATATTTGCGCTGCGGCTGGCAGAAATCGGGCTTGAACAAACAGAGTATCTGGTGCCCATTACGTTTATGGTGATTGTCGGCACAGTTGCCATTTACGGCTTAACAGCCACACCCATTGCCCGGCGGTTAAACGTGGCTCAGTCTAATCCTCAAGGCGTGCTCATTATCGGTGCGCACGCATGGGCACGCGATATTGCCAAGACGTTGCAGGCGAAGACCTTTAAAGTGGTTATGGTGGACACAAACCGAGCCAACATTTACACCGCACGCATGGAAGGCATCCCTTCCTATCATGGCAGTGTCTTGTCTGAGCACATTTTGGATGAGATTGAATTGGACGGCATCGGTCGCCTCCTGGCCCTTACACCGAACGATGAGGCCAATTCTCTGGCGGCTTTAAATTTCTCTGAGATATTCGAAAGCGAAGAGCTTTATCAGTTGCCCCCGGAAAGCGAGAAGAAGGGTGAGGAAGAAACGTATTCTCCCAAGCATTTACGGGGCCGATTCTTATTCGGAGAGGGAATGCACTACCGTTACTTGAGCAATCGATTTCTGACGGGCGCAACCATAAAAACAACGAAATTAAGCAAAGAATTCGATTACCAGGCGTTTCAACACTACTACGGAGGAAGCGTGATTCCGCTGTTCCTGATCACAGGAGATAACCGGCTGGCTGTCATAACCGCTGGCCAGAAAATTGATCCAAAATCTGAGCAGATGATTGTGGCTGTAGTTGATGAATCAAACGAAAGCGAAATGGAACAACTTCGTGGTCGCGATTCATCAACCGACAACTCATAGAGGGCAGCCAACTTCAAAAACCTCTAGATTGGCTGAACCCTCGATGCTTCGATTGAGTTAGCCAAAGCATAAGGAGAGAGATTTAATGGAAAATCAAGTCATTGTATGGACGCTGTTCAACTTGTTCGTGCTGGCCATGTTGGCGCTGGACCTGGGTGTCTTTCATCGCAGGACTCACGCAGTAGAAATCAAAGAGGCGTTGATCTGGAGTGCCGTGTGGATTGCCCTAGCCCTGCTTTTTAATGTATTAATCTATTTTTGGCAAGGTCCGGCCAAGGCCCTCGAGTATTTCACCGGCTATTTGATTGAGAAATCACTCAGTGTGGACAACTTGTTCGTGTTCATCATGATTTTTTCCTACTTTGGCGTGAGAGCCGAATACCAACACAAGGTTCTTTTCTGGGGCATCGTGGGTGCTCTGATTATGCGGGCCATTTTTATTTTTACCGGAGTCGCTTTGATTCAGAAATTTCATTGGGTGATTTACATCTTTGGGACGTTCCTGATTTTTACCGGAATCAGAATGTCCGTTCGAACGGAAAAGGAAGTCCATCCTGAGAAGAATCCGCTGATCCGATTGTTTCGATCTTTTATGTCCGTGACAAAAGATTATCACGAAGATAAATTCTTCATAAAGAAAAAGGGCAAATACATGGCCACGCCGCTGGTCGTGGTTTTGTTGGTAGTCGAAACCACCGACGTTATGTTTGCCCTGGATTCGATACCGGCCATCCTCGCGATCACAGTGGATCCCTTTATTGTCTACAGTTCGAACGTGTTTGCCATTTTAGGCTTGCGTGCCCTCTATTTTGCCCTGGCTGGCATCATGCGGATGTTCGAGTACCTCCACTACGGTCTGGCAGTAATATTGGTGTTTGTAGGAATCAAGATGATGATTGCCGAAATATACAAAATGCCGGTGACGCTCGCCTTAGGTGTGATAGCCGTCATTTTGCTGTCTTCGATAATTTTATCTTTGGTAAAGCCTTCTCGACCGGAAGATTTGACCGAAATGGAGGAGGTGAATAAGCAAGAGATCTCAGAGTAATTTGAAAAGCCTTGTGAAGCGGCATATCGGTTCGTGTGTGAAATGTTCCATTTATGAGAATCCGCCCTCGGTTTGTCGCGAGTTTTGCGGTTACTTGGGAAAATCGTGTCGCCAACGAGCACTGTGACGAGGCCAGGGATCGCCTGGGGATTGCCGCCGCTTTCTCTGTCCGATTCAATGAATCCCGATGATTGGCCAAAGGCAGCTTTGTCTACATGAAACAAGCCGAGTTTGAAAAAATCGTTGATGAAGAAATTGCCAGACTGCCGCGTAGATTTCGCAAGGCGATCCGAAACATGAGCATTGTTGTGGAGGACGAACCGGATGCAGAATTGCTGGCGGACTTTGGGCATGACACAGAAACAAATCTGCTTGGTTTGTATGTGGGTGTGCCCCTGCCAGAGCGTGCCTTCGGGGAGGAGCCTTATTTGCCTGACCAGATTTTCCTTTTTCGTCGACCTCTGCAACGCCTTTCCCGAACGACCGCCGAATTGCGCAAACAAATCCGGACAACCCTCATTCACGAACTCGCACACTATTTTGGCTTTGATGATGATTATCTTACGGAAATTGGGCTCGATTAGGGGAGAGTGTTCCCGCATCGCCCTCTCATAAAAAATACACGGAGTACCCCGAGTTTACCTCAGCGCGGCAGAGCTGTAGCTCAAATACACTCAAATTTAGTCATTGATTCACACGGCACGGCAACGCCGCAAATTTATAGCCACGGATTGACACGGCGCAGCGGAGCCGCAACCAAAATACATTTAAATTAAGCCACTGATTCACACTGATGCCCACGGATAAATGTGGTCAGAGTGGCAAGCCGCTCACAATGCGAATTAAACATAAAGACCTGTTTTTGTAACTATTCAGGCTTTGGTAAGGCAAACCAATTTGGGGCAAAACGATTAAACTCTATAAAATCTTAAGGACAATTGTCTTGCCTTTAATTTAATTAGGGTGCGGCTCTTTTGAGACGACCATGTGGGCAGTCATTTAAGCGATTTCTTGATAAAGTGGATAAAGATGGATAATCTTTCGAACGGACTTGTGGTAAAGAGGTCTCCTTTATATGGACTTATAGTATTTGCATATTCATAAGTGCCATATTTGTGGACTGTTTATCAACGAAGCTTGTTATAAGTCATGGTTTCTTAAGGTGATTAAGTCGTCTCAAAAGATCTCCACCCATTTGAATTTAGGTTAGTCGTCGCCGCTCACAAAAATGAGACCGCTAAACAGCGTGGTATCATAATTGCAAGTGCTGCGCAGCGAATTTATATATAACTGCTCCATGTTTCTCGGCACCCGGATGAATAACTAAGGCATCATGAACTGCAACTCAGTGACACGCTTCAGGTCAGGAACAGGCCGCAGGAGTCGTTTTGGACACCTCGGAACGGCATTACTTGGCCTTTTTTTTCTGCAAAACGTATGTGCTCAGAGCCTGGACTTCTGGAATCCGGCTGACCCGCGCATGCACTGGACTTCTGAAATCAACCCAGCTGTTATTCCATATCAAGAGACAAAGTTTTCTGTTGGACTCAAAATACGACATCTGGGATTTGTCCCCGATAACCCCTTCGATCTGCGCGAGAACCGCGTCAATATAAGCATACCTTTTTTCTTACCAGGCAGAATAGGGCTGGGTTTCGACATGCGTTATTCTACCGCCGGGATCAATAAGGAGATTGCAGCTTCGCTTCTGTTAAGCCGGGAAGTGGTCAATAACTTTTCGGTAGGACTAAAGCTCGGCATAGAAAACCGATCCTTCAACAAGGATGGTTTTAATCTGGTGGATGCTGACGATCCGGTTCTCGCTGGCAATCTGGCAACAAATAGCCCCAATTTCGGCCTGGGCTTATTCTGGCGTGCCCAGAATCTGTCGCTCGGTTTCGGGATGAATCATATAAATCGGGCGGACATCGGCGTTGGCAGCGAAGCATTACTTCCGCGTGAGATGATAGCCGCCATCGGATACCGGATTGGTAACATCATGCCAACCCTGGTGCTTCATGACGATGGCTCTCGAAAAAGAGTTGGATTCTTTTTGTCATTCACTCCCGAGCATATAGGCAGTTTTCGCATCGGCCACGAAAGCGGCATGCCTTTCAAATTGGAGGCGACCTTCTCCCTGAGAAAAGATCATCAGCTGAGTTACACAATTGATTTGCCAACGGCGGATACACGCGCGGTCTCGCTCGGGTCGCATGAATTCGTCTATGACAGGGTCTTTTCCGGGGACATTGGTACGCCGGAACTCGTGCTGCCAAACCCCCGCCTGGAGGTCATCCGGGAAACCGTGACCAGGGAAATGCCATCTGACATTGAGCTGGAAGATTTAGCGTCTAATCCCGACCTGATACGGCTGTTCCTTTCGTCGGTTGGTCTCCGGCGCAATCTTATGGTGATTACGGCAGGCGCCTTGAGTCCAAACGAGGCCAATGAAGATCGCCTGCAAAGGTTCCGGACATATGCCGGTACAATCGCTGAGCAACTGAATAATACGCCGGATCTTGAACTGATATTGAGAGCTGATAGCAGCAGCATGTACGATGCAAGCATGATCAAAGAGTACCTGCACCACATTTCCCTGCTGGATCGTTCGAGGATTCACGTCTTAAAGCTGACTTCTTCCGGGCTACCGAATTTGAAGGGATTCGAACCTGGCCGTTCTACGGTACGCCGAAAGCGTCCAGAGCTGTCTTCGCAAAATCTTCAGATCCAGCTGCAGGTCGCAGGGAAAAACCGCAGGGCAAGGCGATGGAGGCTGAGAATCCGTGACGCTTCGCAAAAAGTGGTCCGGAAATATGACGGTAAAGGGGTATTGCCTGCAACCCTTGTCTGGGATTGGAAAAATCAGGAGAGTAAACTTGTCGCTCCGGGAATTTATACACTGGACTTTAGAGTGCAGGGGCAGAGCGGCAGGATCAAGGCAGCGCAACCTAAACAAGTAGAAGTGGCTTATATCAAGCGTTCGGTAAAGCTGCAATTCAAGGATGGCACGTAGATGAAAAAGGGCGACCAGCGTCAACCAACACAAAGCAATCGCAATCTTGACAGAGTCTCAAAAGAAATGGACGGTTGTGATCGAAACTGAACGATATTCGGAACCGCTGCAAATATGAAGGAGGACATCTTGGGAACCTCAAATTATCTTCAAGCAACCATTTGGAAGAAGAGTTTGCTCCTGAGTGTGGTTGCGGTCTGTGCTTTGGTCCTGGTTCTTAGTTCAGCGGAACAGATTGTGGGGCAGGAAGAACAAATCACATCTGCAAACCAGGATTCTGCACAAGTTCAGAACGAGGCAGGGAGTACCCCTCTGGTGCGGGATTTCTCCGTTTGGGAGATTCTTCGAATGACGGATTGGCTATTTTGGCCCTTCGTGGCCCTGACGGCTGGCGGCCTTATGCTGCTGATATTTCGCACGCTGGTGGAGTTTCAGGAAAAAAAGCGCTCAGAGATGCTTTACGCGGAGATTGTCCAGTTGCGTGATATGCGGTCCCTGCTGCAGGCGATTCAAAACAGCGCGTCGAATCGCGCAGCAAGATTGTTCCGGCAGACTGTCTTCACTTTCAATAAGACCGGTCGGGCGGAGCCTATTAGGGATGATGCCAATCAATTCCTGAGCGCGGAGCGTAATTCGTTTGAGACGTTTAACAGGGTGGTGAATTTCCTTTCGGATACCGCCGGTGCCCTTGGATTGCTTGGCACAGTCTGGGGTATTTTTGCCACTTTTCACAGCGGCAGACTGGACGGGCCCACGATCCTGCAGGGTATGAGTGTTTCCCTGGTGACGACCCTGGTCGGCCTTATTATAAGCTCCATTCTGAACATGGGAGCGACAGCTGTGTTTGCGATTTTCAATAAACAATTGAATCTGTTGTCCAGCCGCGCAGAGCAAGTACGTCAGGCCTTGCTTAATATAGAGAAGCGAACGCAAGCGCAAGCGCCGGTGAGCCCGCCCGACATGCAGCAGCAGGACGGTCAGGATGATCAGCCAGAGCCGGAACCGACCATCGTTCCTGAGCCCGCCAGCAGCGATTTGCCTGTTGCAAACAATGGCGACAATATGGAGGACAATATGGAGTTCCCGGGTGGTGGTTAATCCATGTTTTTTGGCTGCTGCCGACACTGAGGATGTGCCTTTATGATGAAAGCTTTCATGAGACGATATTCGGCGGGTATTCTTGCAACGTTCATCTGTTTACGGCTTGTAACGGCCTTTTGCCAGACGGGTTTGGCCTCTGACGAGGATAATCAGGCGTCAAACCGGGCGATAGCGGCTGCGGCGATATCGATTGAACAACTGGCAAGTCCTGTGATGGCGGGCTCGCTTATGGTGCTCAATGTGACGGTAGGTTCACCATCGGAGCCGATTTCAGCTCTCTTCGGTTTGAGTTTTGAGCTGGTCTATTCCAACGATGCTTACCTGGAATTCATTGAACCCGTACAGGCAGCAGCCGGACCATTCCTGCAGCCGGACACTTACACCTTCACGCGGCACGAGCCAGAAAACAACATCCTTTACCTTGCGGTGAGCCGAAAGCGGGGCGCCCCTGGTCAAGACGGTTTCGGGATTGTCATGACGATGCCGGTGAGGATTAAGGATACGGCGCCGCCAGGGTGGCAAACTTGTTTCGCAATCCGCAACAGCTCAGCAAATGACCCGCTCGGAACGTCTATTCCACTGGTAAACGGTGCTCCGGTGTGTATCGTCGTGGACGATGGGTTGGCGGTGATTCCCAATCCGTTCACCCC
>JAABYK010000375.1:22251-23782 GCA_011775825.1 Candidatus Zhuqueibacterota bacterium
ACTGGGAGATCGTGATCATGGATCAAGCCGGCAGGTCAGTCAAAAGATTGAGTGGTGGGGAAAATGCCTGGGACGGCAAAGACGAACAGAACCGGTCTATGTTGCCCGGAACTTATCTGTACATCGTAAGAAGTACAACACAAATAGTGAAAAAGGGACTCTTGTGGTTGATTCTGTAGCCGGCCAGGCTTCAGGTAAACAAACATAAAATCGAGACAGAATGATGCGATTTAGAGCATTGCCGGTTATGAAGGAACCGGCCAGAAGCAGATCAAAACAACCCAACCTTTTTGTCTTACTCATGCTGTTGTTCGGCATCGTCAACTATTTGACGGCGCAGTCTTTGACTCTGGAATACAAGGAGATTGATGCGTCAGGCTTTTCTCAAATCGTCTCCTTCGTATCGGTTCGGGACAATTCTGGTGCCCCAATAGCAGGTCTGACTGAAGACAATTTTACTGTGCGGGAAGATGGCCAGCTGGAAAGTCCAATCGAGGTACTCGAAATCTCCGAAGGTGGAGAAGGTATCACGGCAGCGCTCGTTCTGGATCGCAGCTCAAGCATGCGAGGACAACCCATAGAAGATGCCAGGTCTGCAGCCTCTAATTTTGTCAGGCTGCTCCAGCCACGGGACAGGGCTGCTGTCGTTGCATTCAACGAGCTTGTGACTACCGTACATCCGTTTTCCAGCGACACGAACTCACTGGTGACGGCAATTTCAGGTATTCAGGCTACCGGGGAAACGGCTATGTACGATGCGGTCATCCACACCGTAACCCTGACCCGGCCTGAGACCGGCCGGAGGGTGATCATACTGCTAACCGATGGTGCAGACACGGCAAGCAGGAATTCTTTTCGGCAGGCGTTAAGAAGGGCGACGGACAGCGGGATCCCGATATTTACGATAGGCCTGTCTCTTGAGCCGGGTAGTCAGGAGGAGGAAAACTTGATTACCCTGGCAGAGAATACTGCGGGACGTTACTACCGCAGCCCAACCTCGAGTGACCTGCAGCAGATATATGCTGCGATCGCAGCTGAGCTTCGCAATCAATACAAGATAACCTATAACACCCACAACCCAACGACTGACGGTACCCGCAGGCTGGTCCACATTGAGGTACAGAATGGAGCGGCCAGTTCTGATACTTCATCGTACCTTGCACCGGAATATGTGGTGACCATCGCACCCTCGACAACGGACCGCGTGAGTCCGGCCCGGGAATTTACCCTCGACTTCGAAATTCCTCAGAACAGTAATTATCTTCGTCACCAGATGAAGAGTCTGACCATTCAGCTTGAGTACAATTCAAACTACCTGAAGGTGAAGCAACCCCAGGATCAGAACGTGCTTGCCGGGGCTCTGTTTGGGCCGCTATCAGAGCACACCATTTCTGCCAGCGTCGACCAGGCCAATGGCGTCATCACGCTCGAGCTGAGCAAGATTCCGGCAAGCGGGCTGATCGAAGGACGAGGGATGCTTGCGCACATTACATTTCAAGCTTCTGGGACGATGCCTGACAGCACGATGCTC
>JAABYK010000375.1:23815-27771 GCA_011775825.1 Candidatus Zhuqueibacterota bacterium
CGCTGTACAGTTATGGACTTATTGTCTGGCCGGGGGACACCAACCAAAACGGTAAAGTGGAGCTGACCGATGTGACCGTGCTGGGCCTTTATTGGGATATCCGGGGAGGCGGACGTCCGTCCGAGCAAAATCCGCTAACCTGGAAAGCACAGTTAGCCGAACGCTACCCAATCAGCGCTGCTGCCCATTCGGATGCCGATGGCAGCGGAAATATCGATGAACGTGACCTTGTTCCCGTCGGTTTGAACTGGGGCAAGACGACAGATGCTCCGGAGACGGGGGGACCGTCATACCGGATGTCCGGGCAACTGCCGCAAGGCAGGTTGGATTGGGCATGGGTCCAGACCAACGAGCCCAATATGTACCGGCTTTCTGTGAACTACCGGAGCCGGCAGCAAGAAGCGCTCTATGGTTCGATGCTTCGTATACGGTATCACGATCGCAGCTTGCGATTTGCGGCCATCCAATCTGGCGATGCCTGGCTCGCAAGGCCCTTGCTCATTTCGTCAAACGATCAGGATAGGGGAGTATTAAGCGTCGGTTTGATGCTCACGGCAGGCGCGCCGGTACTGGAAGGGGGCGGTGAGATACTGCAACTGCTGATTTCTTCTGACAAGCCTCCGGACCCGGCACGACTGAGTATAGAAAACGCGGGCATGGTCACCACTGACGGAACAGTGCATGAGATTGACGTCGAAGGCAACCCGGACGGGTCTGCATACACTCCCGATACATTTGTGCTCGACCATGCATATCCGAATCCTTTTAATCCGACCACCACCATCCGTTACGTTTTGCCAGAGGCGGGCAAAGTGGAATTCACCATTTACAACCTGCAAGGCCGGCAGGTCTTCCGCACGAGTGCGGAATTCCCTGAGGGTGGAGAGCAGCGCTGGGTCTGGGACGGTCGCGGCAGCAACGGTCAGCGGCTGAGCAGCGGAATTTATGTTGTGCAGGTGGTAGCGAAGGCGCGCAGTGGCGACACCTGGCGCCGGCAACAAAAAGTCATGCTGCTAAAATAGCAGAGATGAAACAAAAGAGGCACTATGTTGTTTTGTGCGGGCTTATGTTTTTTGACAGGATTGACAAGATTTACCCACAAATCAACATAGACCCACAAAAGAGAAAGAATTATGAATACCAGGACGATCATCCGGCTGATCGATATCGTCTTCATTTTGCTGTTTGGTTTTGTATCTGTGTCCCAGGTCAGCTCCGTTAAGACTATCGAGCCGCCGAAAAGCACTGAAGCTCCCGAAGCTGAACCTGAAGGTGCCAGGATCATCACGGTTGGCGTTGAAAAAGATGGCACTTACCTGATCGACGGCGGTGAAGTTGTCTTTCAGACATTAAATGATCTGCAAAATTTCTTAGCAGAGGCCAGGGAGAAGCAAACGGAGACGCAGCAAATTGGCGTTCGCATCCGCGCCCATTGGGAATCGCCACTCGAATACAGCATCGCAGTTGCAAGAATATGCAAAGAACTCGGCCTGCCGAAGGGGCTGGATGTCGTACGAGTGAAATAGGGAAATAGCATGCCTGACAACCACATGAGCCGGATTGTCAATGAATAGAAATCGAGCACTCATCCGCTTGATCGACGTCGCGTTGATTGTCCTCATGACTTTCGTTGCTGTCAGCCAACTGAAGACGGGCTACGTCGACTTACCGGCAGGAGGTGATGACAACACACCGGCATCGCTCGCAACCAGTACGGCTTCTCTGCACATCTATCGCGATTATTTTATTATCAAAGATGATGGGGGGCAGAGCCGGGTGGGAAACCTGCAGGGACTCGAAGCCGTTCTGGTCGAAAAGAATCGTCTTTGCAGAAACCGGCAGGTCAAACTCGTGATAAATCTGGAACCCGAAAAATCCAGCATTGCTCAAAACTTGATTGATGTAATCGATATTTGTCAACGACATAAAATTGAAAAGAGCCTGAACTTTGAGAATTTTGACTGACTACATCGCCCGGCAGGACAACCTTGTGCCCGCCTCTACGACCGTCACAGGGACTGTTCTGCTTTTGATTTTCGTTTTATCCCACATCCTGCACTATACCTTTCCGTATGAGCTGGTCGAGCCGCAGGAAAAAATCGAGGTCCGTGAGCTCATCGCATTGAAATTCGAGACTAAGGCGGAGCAGTCCAATGAGAAGGCCTTCAGGGTGGTGAGAAAGACCTCCAGTTCAGCGACCGCGCGCGCGAATAAAGTTGAAGAGGTCGGGTCGAAGACAGTTGAAGAATCGCCCGGGGTTACCGCATTAGTGCAGGCTTTTGATGCCAAGAAACTGATCCCGGATCAAAGCCGGTCTCAGCGCAGGCCGGTCAGGGGGAACACCTCGCAAACATCCGCTTTGAAAATCGACGTCACCGGGTATGAACAAAATCAGCAGGTGCAAAACGTGAACAGCTTTTACGCCAGAATTCGTTCTTCTGAATCCAGAGGGAATAAAAGCGCAACCGTCAGCCATCAAAGTCCATCGGTTCGGGTTGGTGGTAACAGCAGCGCCAGGGTTACCTCCGACATAAGGGGGGCGGATTTGTCGGGATCCCTGTCCTCGCGCTCAAACCGTTCGAGGGGCATCGACAATGGCGGCCTTGCCATATCCGTGCCGTCGGGCCGGGCCGGACCCGTGTCCCCGCGCACAGGCCGTTCGAGGGGCATCGACAATGGCGGCCCTGCGATATCCATGCCGTCGGGCCGGGCCGGGCAAATGAACAAACTCGACTTGAATGCCCTGATCGAATGGATGAAGAAGCACCCCGGCCGTATCCCGGGATTGGTGCGATATGAAATGGGACACCGGAGAGGCGACCTCTCATCGGCTATAATATTTACAAGAGGTGGTCATCAATTCCTGCTTTTCCTGTCGTGCAACGAGGTGGAATTGCTGCTGCGCATTTGTCTGATTCAGAAGAATACATTCACGTTGTTAAAGGACGCCGGCATCAAGGAGGAGAGCAACTACCTGACAATCGGTAAAGTCTCATGGAGCAATCGGCAGATTCATTCATTAATCAGCACCAGAAAAGCACCACGTGGGCGGGCGTCCGTGTTTTACAGCATCTTTTGGTCGTGGTGGTTGAAAGAGCAAGCTGGTCTGAATTCGGGATAGATAGAACAACATTTTAATACTCCTTGCTTTGAAGATTATCCACATGTACTATTGCCCCAATATGGGGGAGCTATGATGAGAAAAAAAGGCCTCACATTACTTTTATTGTTGCTCGTTTTGCTGCCTGCTCTCATGACTGGCTGCATTCCATTCCGAAAGAAGAACGGCTCTGCAGGCGTCTTGAAAGTGCCACCTGGTCTGGATAGCACCACAACGATCCAGGCCTACGAGTTAGCCGAGCAAAACTTTGTATCCACGCGACGAGAGGAAGCTTCACAGGAATACAGTGATGCGGGCAAGCAGCGTTTGGGCAAGGTGGATGAGTTCTGGCGGTATCTCGAACAAAAGAACATACAGCGCCGCGCGCTATCTGAAACTGAACGGGCGCAATTTAACCGGCAAATGGATCAAGGCTCTGCAGCACTTTCCGCCGGAAAGGCCAGGAAAGATGGACGGGGTGGCAACACGGAAGCAGCCTTACGTTATTGCCTGCAAGCGAAAGAATATTTCGAAGCGGCGCTCAAACTCAATCCTTTCGATAAAAACACACGGATGTTGCTTTCAGTCACCTATTACTATTTGCAGAATATATTTGGGGAGATGGGAAACTGTGCCAAAGCGGTTGAAATTCTGGAGCGGCTGACACGCATCGAGAAAGGCGAACATGAATTGTTCAGACTTCTTGCAGAAAACTACACTGCACTTGAGGAGTACGACCTGGCGCTGCAAAACTACCAGAAGGCACTAAAAGTTCTTCAAGACACAAGCTTTGAGGCTCCGCCAGATACATCCATCATATTCAGTTACACGTATGCAAAAGGTGATGTCTACGCAC
>JAABYK010000375.1:27787-29941 GCA_011775825.1 Candidatus Zhuqueibacterota bacterium
GTGGCGAATTATCTAAAGTGGATCAACTGGGATAACGGTAATATTTCATCCTCCGAACTCTGGGACAAGGTTCTGGCCTTCGAAGCTGACAAACAATACCCGCAGATGATACGGACCTGCATGAAACTGTTACCGCAGTTGTCAAACCCGAAAGCCAAGATGAGCGTCAACCATAAACTGGCAGTCATGGAGTTTGAGTTTGCCAACAAGAAGAAGCGCGCTGTTGAACGCATGCAGACTGTCTACAATATGCTGCCACCCGCAAGCTTCAAATCACCTGATGAGGATGTTCAGCACTACCTCAACAGCTACGGCGCTATGCTCTATCGTATCGGTGTCGAGTTGAGACAGAAGCACTCAAAGAAGATGGCCCTGGCTTATTTTCAGAAAGCCACTTCCTTCGAATGGGACCAAATCGGCAAGGTCTATTTCGAACTAATGACATTGCTATGGAACAACCCGGAACAAGCCATTCGTTATGGTGAAAAAGCGCTTGCCCAAAACAGCAGTTTCTCGCCGGAACAATCATGTGAAATGATGTCACTGATGACCAAGGCATGCAAAAGCGCCGGTCTGTTCGATCGGGCGAGAATCTACTTCAGGAAATGGAAAGAATGTCAGGAGTTGACTTATGGAAAGAAGATGTAAATGGATTGGACTCCAGAGCATTGCGGTCGTAAGCATGCTGCTTTCGGGTACAACTGCATTTGCGCAAAACTATGGAGTTGTTGTAGATCAGTCGCTGGTACAAACCGTAACGATTAAAAACCCAAAATATATCAGCTTTTTCACCGAGGATTTCATGATTCCGGAAAAGCAAGTCGAATGGCTGAAGATATACGACCTGACCAGCGACGGCTTCGGGACTGGCGATCTGGCGCGTACCTATCCCGGTGCCAAGTTTTACATTATCACGGCCAGCCCTAAGGCGCAAAAAGTGATGAACAGGTGGAGCTTCGGCGGCAACATCAAATTCACAGCTGAGTCGCACAATAGCCCGGATCTCTTTGAACAAGTGCCTGATTCGATCAAGGCAATGGGCGGGATCTTTGCATCGCTACTCAGGGGATTACGACGCAACTACAAAGGACTACCTATCAAACTCTACCTGGAGCAGAACAATAATATAACAGCCATCGAAATGTGGGGATACAATCCGAAAATGATGCGTTATGAGCCGCCGCCGGTGCCCAAAGTGCTGGTGGAAAAACCGACGATGAAGCTGATCTATCTGGAAAAAACAATAGTGGACAGTGTTTACTACGCCCCAAGGTAAGAAGGCCCGCATCTTTAAGCCCGATTACATCCGGATGCAAGAGCAGAGATTGTTGGCGCAACGCCAGCCGGCAAAGACCCAATCAACGATTTGAAGAACCGATGAAGATGCGTTGATGATGGGGGCATAGAATGGCAACTTTGATCAAAATCAGGCACAAAAAAGGCACCGCTTACCGGATTCAGTATATGGTCAACGGTCAGCGGGATGCCGTGTACTTTACTGCGGGAACGTCTTGGAGCAAGGTCGCAGCGTTTAAGAAGCGTATAGATCACCATTTACAGCGATAGAGATACCGTCCCCTATCGGACGCCCATCCTTGTTATTACGCATTGCTGTCATTCTGAGACTTTTAATGAGTTCTCAAAAGTTTCTATTTTGTAAATCTGTTCTTGCTGTCCTAAACTAAGAAGAGACCTAAGTTTTCTTTCGGTCACAAAAGGCGTCATCCAATAGTCGCCTAATGCACGTACCCGATCGCGTATCTGGTCAGATAGTGACAAAAGGTTGAGAAGTTGCGTAATTCGTGCTCTGGAATAGCCCAACGCTCTGGCCATTTCCGCCTTGGAGGTAAATTCTTCGCGGCTAAGACGTTGATCAAGCTCTTGCACAAGTATTATGGGATTCCGATATCTGCGTTGTCTTGTGATGAGGAGGGACTCGTTTTTTCGTGGGAATCGGAACGAGGTTTTGAAAGTTCTATCTATTACTTTTTTCGAGGAGCCGTTCCACTTAATAGGCAGAACTTCACTGTTTGAAGAGTCTGCCTTTTTTGTGTCTAAAAGTATGGTATAATAGATAGTTACATTGGGGTAATCGACTTCGATGCCCCAACCTTTAAACGGGTCGAGTCTTTGGTCGGGAATCAGCTCCCAGCT
>JAABYK010000166.1:0-975 GCA_011775825.1 Candidatus Zhuqueibacterota bacterium
TCGGAAGGTCGAGCACATTTTCATCATTGTCTGAATTTTCGTTATTGTCATCCTGCTCGGAGGTACCAGTCGACGCCCTGCGCGTGGTTCTTTGAATTCTGGCCTCACCAGCAGCCGCTGCAAAGATATTCCCGCCTTTGTCCACAGCCAGATCGGTGATTTCAACCAACGGCGAATCATAAAGAACAAAGGCTTGGCCTTGCTGGTCGATCTTGATGATCATCCCTTTATTCGATGTGCCTGCGATAATATTTCCATTCTGATCGAAGATAATTTTTCTAATATGAATATCCTCACTGGCATAAAATAGCGAACTCTTCCCTTTAGAGTCGACCTTATAAATATTGCCCTTTTCTCCGGTGGCAACGTACAGATTGTCGCTGTCATCAACCAGAAGGGACCAGATGTACAGGTCATCCGGATCAAAATACTCCGCCTCTTTCAAATTGACATGGCCATCTTTCGGAATCTTGTGGACCGTTCCTTCCGGCGAAGTGCCAACGAAGAGGTTGTTCTGCTTATCGACCGTCATGGCATAAATCTGTTTCTTTCCCACATCAAAAAATACCGTCGCATTTTTCTTAGAGTCAATTCTAAAAATTTCTCCCTCGCTGCCACCAGCGACATAGACATTTTCGGTCTTATCAGCTGCACAACTCCAGATAAACGGCATTTGCGTTTTGTAGAGTTCTTCGACTTTAGGCGCCAGACGAACTTCCCCCTCACTGGTTATTGACACACCGTTCGCCTTGCCCTTTTCAAAATCTTGCTGACTTTTGTATGAAATGATCTTCGGAGTCGAAGAAATTAATATTGAAACTACAAACAATAAAGCAGTAATGGTGAGAAAAAATCTGTTTTGCAAAACCTTCATCATAATTACTCATTTTTTGGTTTAACTCGAAGCCACATAGTTCGACCGCCAGAGATGGCATAATCGACCTCTACTTTTTCTTCTTTCAACACCCGATCTCT
>JAABYK010000166.1:1004-3548 GCA_011775825.1 Candidatus Zhuqueibacterota bacterium
CCTGGCAGTTCTTCCCCTTCAACCAAAAGGCCTTTATCTCTTTCTCGGATTTGAAAAAATAACACATTGTTCTTGCGTCTTTTTTCAAGCTGTTCAACCAATTGACTGAAATTCTGAGGCTTGAATTTCCGAGGTGAAGCCCGTACTTCAAGTTTAGTGAGTCTGTCACCGCTCCCGACGTAAAGGGCTAAACGCCTTGAGGTGACCTCTTCAGGTATTTGAATTCTCTGCTGCACCTTATGTTCTTTGCCCTGAAATTCACGTAAATAGACCGACAGATTCATCTCTTCTCCGGGTCGAACAATCGTTCTGTCAACTTCAATTTTTTCGACCGTTGCCGATAGCCGTTTGAGCAGTGCTTCAAAATTTAATTCGACATGCTCAATCCTCGGCGCTTCAAAATTGTTTGTCAGAATCGTGCCCAAAATCGCAGCGATCTCTCCCGTAGCCTGCGACGCATCTGTAACAAGAGTTGAAGAGCCACTTCCGGCATAATAGTTCTGCAGCTTGATAGGCTCATGACCCAGCAATTTTATCGAACCATCGAGCTGCAAAGTCTGACCGCCTCGGGACAGGCGTGCCGACTCGAGTGCATTGCTTAATACAATCGAAAATACCAGAGGGGTTATCGAATACAGACTTCGGTCTTCCGCGATACGAAAACTAAATTCGGTCTTATCCTGGAGTTTAGAACGAAAAGTGAGCTGAACAGGAATCATGTTTGGAGATTCCCCACGGACACCCATCACTCCAGTCGACCGATCCTGGTGAAGCGTACCCGTCACTTCGGTGAGCGCAGAGATTTTGGTTGAGGCCATGAGGCTTGAGAGTGTGGTCAAAATCTTGGCTTTTCCCATCGGCAAATCAACAGCGCCAAAATCGAAAAACGGATGGCCAAATCCCATGATTTTATCTCCATCCCGATAGGTGACCGTACCCGTGGCCTGAATCCCAAAGTCTCCATCCACAATGACCACTGAAAATGCCGATCCGGGTTCAAGAGGTTCTATGAACACCTCTTCGCCCTCCGAAAATGTGGCGCCGTAATTCATTACCTTAAATCCCAATCCGCTAAAAACTTCAGATGGGACATGCATGCTGCCGTTTTCAAAACCCGAAAATAAAAGCGGTATCTCCAAGGGTGTAACACGATTCGAAGCCGCATCCTGTGATTTAGGCTTCTGCAACTGCGGTGGAATGAAATCCGTTAGGTTGAATTCTCTGACAGCGGTAGCTACGTCAAAATAAAGCTCATTAAATCCTCTCTTCTGCGCCAACTCCTGTTCGCGAACTTTCTCACGCTCGAATATTTCGAGCATTTGCTCGATGGGTGTAATTCCGGCGATGGGTTCCTTTGAAAAAACGCCGAATCGATAAGCCAGGGCGCCGATGAGTTTGCCGTCGATATAAACCGGGCTGCCGCTCATGCCAGCCGCAACCCCGGTATGCTCCACCTTATCACCAAGCAATTTGACTAAAATCAAATCTCGCTTGGCGCGAAAATTTGGCATAATTTCGAGGACTTCAAATTCGAATTTCTCGATTTCGCGTCCAGAAAAAACCGTCTTCCCAAACCCGCGCATGCCCGGCTCAACCTGGTTCAAAGGCAAAATTTCTTCAGAGGCCAGACACAAACTCACCCCAAAAATCAGTAAAACGATTAATGTCAATGCTTTAAGACTCATTTTGCACACAAAGATCCTTATTTTAGCATAACTTTCAAGTTACAATATTTTTTATATAATTTCAAGAAAAATAATCGTCAAATTTGTTGTGATATGCAGGGTACCTACATTTAGAATTAGAAATGGGATCATATTATTCCGTTGAGATTCGGATTCTGAGAAAAACAATAAAAGTAAAAAACTAACCCCAGATCACCCCGAATCCGTCGGGGTCAACATGGAGAAACGGAGTTAGCGAAGTCTCACAGAGAAAGTACTTGTGTCCAAAGTGTTTGGGTATCATTCAAGGGTTCTAATTTCGGCAAAATCAAAATAGATAAAAGCCTCCGTGTTTCTCTGCATACTCCGCGACTGCGTATTCAAAACCGCACCATAAATGCAAAAGGAAATGCAGCCTCCAGAAAATTTTTGCCCAAGAAGCACAAATTCAGCCTAAAGCGAGTCTTTTCTGAGAGTCCTGTGAGGTACCAAGTGAATTGCGGGTAGCGAGTTTCCCCCAGGATATTTCTGTATGGATTTCGAGGGGTTAAACAACCTCGAAATCTTCATCTGAAAATTTGACCGATGGATATTCCTTCAACTTTGCCTTGAATATCTCGATGATTTCTTTCAGTCGCTCAGTGGTTTTGGCTTCGAAACGTAAGACCAAAACCGGCTGCGTATTGGACGCCCGCACCAAGCCCCAGCCATCTCCGAATAGCACCCTTGCTCCATCGATATCAATCGTTTCGTACCTCGTTTTGAAGTATTCTGCCAGACTTGCCACGATATCAAACTTATCGTCGTCCGTGGCCTCGATCCGAATTTCGGGCGTGGACTCGAAGGGCGGAATCTCGTCCGCGAGTTCAGACATTTTCTT
>JAABYK010000166.1:3583-7846 GCA_011775825.1 Candidatus Zhuqueibacterota bacterium
ACGTGTCCCGACATTTCGCCCGCCAACGGTGCGCCAATCTCTTTCATTTTCGCCTTCAACAAAGAATGTCCGGTTTTCCACATCAGAGGCTCGCCGCCTTGCTTCTCAATTTCTTCTGCGAGACCCTGCGAGCATTTTACATCAAACACAATTTGGGAACCCGGGTGCCGTTCTAAGACCTCGCGACTCAATATGGCTATCAGCCGGTCAGCATACACAATCCGTCCTTTGTCGTCAATGACACCTATTCGGTCGCTATCGCCGTCGTATCCAATTCCGACGTCGGCACCCACCTCTTTAACCTTGTTGCGAAGATCCACGACATATTTCGGTACAGTGGGATCGGGCAAGTGATTCGGAAAGCGGCCATCGGGATCGCAGTACAGGCAGGTCACGTCACAACCAAATGTTTGCCAAAGTTCAGGCATAAGCAGTCCGGCAGTGCCGTTTCCGGCATCCACCACCACGTTTAGTTTTTTGTTGAATTTCAGTTTGGATCCCAGGGTCGAAATATATTCAGGGAGAATTTCCCTGGCGGTAACTTCGCCTTTCCCACTGGCAAAATCTTTATTCTGGATGATTTTCTTGATTTCCTTGATCTGCTCTCCGTAAACCGGGGCTACACCCTTTTTGGAAATTTTAAGGCCGTTGTATTCGATGGGATTATGACTGCCGGTTATCATCACCCCGCCGTCTGCATCAAAATGTACAATGGCAAAATATTGAACCGGTGTGAGTGTCACTCCAACATCGATCACGTCTATCCCCGTGGAAACCAACCCCTCTAGCAGGGCATCTCGAATTTTCGGGGAGGAAAGCCGGACGTCACGCCCAACCACCAAGTTCTTGGAGCCTTGTCGAGAAAGATACGTTCCGATTCCTTTTCCCAGCAAAGTTACATTTTCAGAGACCAACTCTTCATCGGCAATTCCTCGAATGTCGTATTCACGAAAAATGGATGGTTTCAGCATTATTTGTCCTCCTGACGCTTTTCGCAAATGATGGCACGTTCAACACCGGTTAAATCCTCGTAAGTTTTGATTTTGGAAAAGCTATTTCTGAGGAAAATTTCTCGAACCCTTCCAGCTTGTTCCATCCCCACTTCTATTGAGATAAACCCTCCGACCTCCAGTAGCTCGGAAGTGCAGTCCGCGATTTTATGGTAGAACTCCAGTCCCTCCCGGCCGTTTTTTAATGCAACCACGGGTTCACAATCTTTTACCTCTTGCGGCAATTGGTCAAATTCCGAGTCAGAGATATATGGCGGATTAGAGGTGATAACATCAAACTTGGAACCAGCTTCTTTCTCAAAATCGGAATTCAGGAAATCGAATTTGCAGAAACTAATTTTACCTTCAACCTGATTTAAGCGAGCGTTTTGAGTTGCAGTCTTCAGGGCGTCGTCAGAAACATCTAATGCTGTAACCTGGGCGTTCTGCAAGTTTTTGGCCAGGCTAATGGCAATGCAACCGGACCCGGTCCCGACATCCAAAATCTTGATCTCTTTTTCAGTTGCAAACTTCTTCCGACAGGTTTCGATGGTTTTTTCCACCAACATTTCGGTTTCCGGACGTGGGATCAAAACAGTGGGATTGACCTTAAACGGCAAAGACATGAATTCCGTTTCCCCCAAAATATACTGCAATGGCTCGTTTTGCGCTCGACGTTTCAGATAGCCCTTGAATCGCTGTAATTCGTCCTCAGATAAAGGTCGGTCGTAATTTGTGTATAACTGCACGCGGTTGAAATTCAGAACATGCGCCATCAGGCGTTCGGCATTAAGCCTTGCGTTTTCGATTTCGTGCTCTGCCAAGTACTCTGTTGAAAGTTGCAGAACCTCCAAAATATTCTTGGGATGGGCCTCTTTCATTTAATTAGTCAAACTCAGGCAAAATCCGTTTTTGATGAACTACAGCTAAAACATCTATCCTTTCTGATTTAATGCGATAAATAATCCGATAACTTGCTTCAAAGATTTCTCTGATTTCATTTGATTGATACTCGGGTACAATCCTCCCATTTTCGGAAAATCACCAAGCATTTCTGTCCGTCTTGTGAGTTTATCGACCATTTTCTTCGCATAGTAGGAGGAATCTTTAGAGATGTATTCATAAATAGCGAAAAGGTGCGCCAAAGCTCGGTTCGTCCAGTGAACCTTCACTTTGATAAACCAAATTTGGCGCGTACTTCTTTTACATCCATAGTTCGACCAGCCTTGCTGTCTTCCAGTCCGGCTTCGATAGCCTGTCGTACATAAATCTCATACATCAAATCGTCCCAGGTGGCATCGTCAGGTAAATCTTCAACCAAACGTCGGGCATCACCCTTAATGTTTTCAGATCCCATGAAGCTACTCCGATTTCATATCGAATTGAATAATATAATATCGAATTTAGGAATTCAGTTCAATACTTCAGCTTGCCTTCTTCAACTGCTCTGCCTGATCCGCCAAACGCAGTTGCTCGATGACTTCATCCAAATCACCGTCCAGCGTCTCATCAAGTCGATAGAGCGTCAGGCCGATCCGATGATCGGTCAGGCGGCCCTGCGGGAAATTGTAAGTGCGAATTTTTGCGCTGCGGTCGCCGGTGCTGACCATGGACCGTCGGCTCTCGGCCAACTTAGCCTGCTCTTCGCGTTGTTTCTTCTCCAACAGTCGAGCTTGCAGCACTTTCAAGGCTTTGGCTTTGTTTTTGTGCTGCGATTTCTCATCCTGGCAGGTGACGACCATACCCGTGGGTTGATGGGTGATCCGTACCGCAGAATCCGTTGTGTTGACGCTCTGTCCACCCGGTCCGGAGGAACGAAACACGTCTATCTTCAATTCGTTGGGATCGAAATCGATTTCAACTTCGTCCGCCTCGGGGAGTACTACCACCGAGGCCGCAGATGTATGAATTCGCCCGCTGCCCTCGGTCTTCGGTACGCGCTGCACGCGATGCACACCGCTCTCATATTTCATGATGCCGTAACTCTCCGCCCCTTTAATCATGAATATGATTTCCTTAAAGCCACCCACTCCCTGCGGATTTGAACTCAGCAGCTCGATTTTCCACCCGCGTCTTTCTGCAAAACGGCTGTACATTCGGAATAGATCGCCCGCAAATATGCCTGCTTCCTCACCGCCCGTGCCCGCACGAATTTCAACAATCGCATTTTTGGAATCATTTGGGTCTTTAGGTAACAATAGGAGTTTCAGTTCATCTTCAAGCTCGTCGCGTTTCTTTTGCATTTCCTCTATTTCTTGCTCCGCCAACTCCCGCAATTCTTCATCGATTTCTTGTTTCAAAACCGTCTCGTCTTCTTCAATGGTACTGACGACCTGTTTGTATTCTTGATAGGTTTCTATGGTTTTATCCAGACTACTTTTTTCTTTTGCGATTTCTTTGAAGCTGTCGGGATCCTGAGCAATTTCAGGATCCATCATTAACTCAGAGAGTTCTTGATGACGTTGTTCAATTTTTTGTAATTGTTCGAACATATTCCCACTCGTCAGGATTTTACAGTTTCTAATTCGAGAGCTTCCTTGCCTTCAAAGACCACATTCTGATGACCTGAAAGGTCCAAACCCAGCGCACATTTTAGCGCAACGATGGCAACTTCTAGCTGGCGTTCATCCGGTTCCTTGGTGGTTAACCGTTGCAGCCAAAGTCCGGGCAGAATCAACGGCTTCCAGAACCGTCTTTTTGACCCAACATCTGAAAGACGTATTAGTTCGTAAGACAGACCGCCAATTAACGGTATCAACGTCAAACGCAAAAGCCTTTCGCCCACGTCATTGGGCTTACCCAGCAACATAAACACAAATATACTCACGATCATCACAATCAACAGAAAGCTCGTACCACAGCGTGGATGAAACCTCGAGAGCGGTTTGGCTTCAGAGGGCATCAACTTTTTGTCGCTTTCAAAAGCAAAAATGCTTTTATGTTCAGCGCCATGATACTGAAAAACGCGCCGGATATCTTTGATCAAAGTGATGGCAAACAAATAAATCAGAAAAATGGCCAATCTGAACAAACCATCGATCAGATTGAACATGAATCCCGTTTTTGCCCCCACGTAGTCAGTTAAGATCAGAGGCACATAGAAAAAAATGAGCAGTCCAACAGCCAAAGAAAACAGAACCGTCAGACCTAACCACATTTTTGACCAAAAGCTTTCTTGTTTTGCAGTTTTTCTTGGCTTGTTCTTTTGGCCTTGATTCTGTTCATCTTCCATGGCCACATCACCGGAAAAGGAGAGCGCCTTGACCCCCAAAAC
>JAABYK010000166.1:7869-13694 GCA_011775825.1 Candidatus Zhuqueibacterota bacterium
TTGTACTTTCTTGCAAACGAAACATAAGGCTGTTTCCGAACATAGATGCTGCTGTCGCTTCGTCTAACCGCCACCGAGTAAGCGTCTTTGGATCGCATCATCACGCCTTCGATGACTGCCTGGCCACCCACTTGAATTTCATTCTTGGTCATCGTGACACCGTGTCTTAAACCATAAAAAAACGGAATGAGCCTTTTGCAGGCACCCATTCCGTTTCAGTTTTTTCCGAAATCAGCTATGCTTTCTCTTCAACTTCCTCTTTTCCTGCCTTCTTGCCGCTATTTGTCTCCTNNACTCGTCCTGCCGAGTCTACCAGTTTCTGTCTACCCGTAAAGAATGGATGGCAGGCAGAACAAATTTCAACGTTCATGTCACCCACGGTAGAACGTACTTGAAACGTGTTGCCGCAAGCGCATCGAACGGTACCTAATTTGTATTCCGGATGAATTTTTGCTTTCACGGATCTTCTCCTTTAGAATTATCTTAATTCAATGCTCAAAATCTAAGGTTCTAAAAGATAGCTTTTTTTAGCTTAAATGCAAGCAAATTTGTCCACATTTTCAGTTTCGGGGATCGATTGGATAATCCAAATGATGTGTTTGAAATCAGAATAGTTGGTGAACGAGAGTGAAATCAGTTGACACGACAATGAATTTCGAAAGTGGAAACTTACCTCATATCTGATTCGTGGTCCATTCCTTTTCGTCAGGCAGGCGCTTAGGTATTCATAGACTCCAGGAACTCCTTATTGGTCTTAGTCCCGCGCAGCCTTTCTAACATAAACTCCATCGCTTCAACCGGTGTCAACTCTGCAAGGAATTTTCGCAAAATCCAAACGCGATTCAGCTCAAATTCATCGAGCAACAATTCTTCTTTTCTGGTCCCAGATTTGTTGACATCGATGGAGGGGAAGATTCTGCGATCCGATAGACGACGATCCAATTGCAGTTCCATATTGCCCGTACCTTTAAACTCTTCGAAAATAACTTCATCCATCCGGCTGCCCGTATCGATGAGCGCGGTGGCAATGATAGTTAAACTTCCGCCCTCTTCGACATTTCGAGCGGCTCCAAAAAACCGCTTTGGGCGCTGAAGGGCGGTAGCATCTAAGCCCCCCGAAAGGATCTTACCACTGTGTGGCACCACGGAGTTATGAGCACGCGCCAATCGCGTAATACTATCTAACAGTATAACGACATCCTGACCATATTCGACCAACCGTTTGGCCTTTTCAAGGACCATTTCGGCAACCTGGACATGGCGATCAGGCGGTTCGTCAAATGTTGAACTAATAACCTCGGCCTGGACCGATCTTTCCATGTCTGTGACCTCCTCCGGCCGCTCATCAATAAGCAGCACGATCATGCGAGCCTCAGGATGATTGGCAGTAATCGAATTAGCAATCTTCTGTAAAAGGATCGTCTTACCCGTTTTCGGCTGTGCAACAATCAATCCTCTTTGGCCCATTCCAATAGGTGTCAATAAATTCATGACACGAGTCGAGTAATCTGTACGCTTGTGTTCAAGATTGATTCTCTTGTCCGGATAGAGAGGAGTTAGATTGTCGAAAAGGATTTTCTTTTTGGCCTCTTCCGGATTTTCAAAATTCACCGCTTCAACTTTTAAGAGGGCAAAAAATCGCTCACTCTCTTTAGGTGGACGGATCTGTCCAGACACAGTGTCACCCGTTCGTAAACCGAAACGCTTTATTTGTGAAGGCGACACATAAATGTCATCTGGTCCCGGTAGATAATTATAATCAGTAGACCTCAAGAATCCGTAGCCATCTGGTAGAACTTCCAAAACCCCCTCAGCGAAAATAAGGCCTTCTTGTTTTGTCTGCTCCTCTAGTATTCGAAAAATGAGCTCCTGCTTTTTCAGTCCGGAAGCACCGGGGACATTCAGCTCCTGCGCCAGCTTGGTTAATTCAGAAATTTTCTTTGATTTTAATTCGACTATTTCCATAATTTAGCCATCCTTAAAATTAGATAAGGTTACATATTAAAAAATTTGTTCAAACTTACTTGGGATTAAGAATTGGTTTTTAAAAATTGAGGCAAATGGTTTTTGATATTGATCAGAAGGTTTTACTAAAAAAAGAATTTCGGCTCGTTTTTATTCCTTACACTTTTCCCCGAATCTGTACCAAAAAAGTTGTTCTTGAGGCAGGGCGGCTCATTTATGAAACGGAGATAATCTGGTCTCAAACCAAGATAAATCTGAGTGAGTTTAAACTCCGTTGATAGATGCTATATGAAATTTTGTGCGATGGCTTATTTTAGATAATATCGGACTGCTAATTTCAGACTGTAATTAAAAACTATCAAATTCACGCCACACCGACAAACTATGTAGGTCACCAAAATAACGGGTGATTTGACGGGATTAGAGTTGGAGAAAAAAATTATTGGCCGGGCACCATATTAATGTAAAAAATCAAAAAACATTTGTCAAGAGTTTTTATAGAAATTTTCCTTTTGCAGACTCAAAAACTCTCCCACTAAATAATGGGACCCGGTCACGCAAATCAAATCATCGCGTCCTGCGTTGTCTTTCACACGTTGTATACCGTCTTCTATATTCTCACAAACAACGAAATTAACTGAATGTTTTGCCAATTCTTCACCGAGTATTTTTGCTGACAAAGCACGTTCTGAGCTTGGCGAGACAACATACACCCAATCGCCCGCCTCGGCAACTATTTTAGATACAGCTTGAAAGTTTTTGTCCCTGAGCAACCCCAATACAAAGAACAAACGGTCGTAACCATAAATCGATTTTAGTGCCTGAACAAGCTTACGGATCGCCCCTACATTATGAGCGACATCTAAAACGAGCCTTGGATTAGTTTGAAACAACTCCAATCGACCCGGCCAGTTTATGGATTCTAACCCAGTATAGATATGTTTCGAGTCGATTTCGAGTCCTTGCTCAGACAGTATTTTGCATGCAGCAACCGCAAGCGTAGCATTCCTAACTTGATGGCCTCCCGCTAAACCCAATCTCAAATCCCGGAATCGCTGCGTGCGGAATTGCAACGAAAACTCAGAGTCAGTTGGTGTTAGCCTCTGAACTTGAACCGAGCAAAGATCTTGAAGTTGGTAATGAAAGGCGCCCCTGTTATCAGCAATTTCCTTAAACACTCTTCTTACAACATTAGTTCCAAATGCGGCTAAACAATGGCTATTTGGCTTAATTATACCCCCTTTTTCTTGCGCGATTTTGGCTTTCGTGGAACCTAAATATTCGGTATGATCTAAATCGATCTCGGTTATGATACTCAACACCGGATTCACAACATTTGTAGCATCAAAACGTCCGCCCAGCCCCACTTCCAAGATAGCGAGATCTACTGCCGAGTCTGCAAAACACTGAAAAGCGATCGCGGTCAGGACTTCGAAATATGTGCACCCGATTTCCTCGACTTTCTCTCTAATCTGTTGGATATAAGATGTAAGCTTTTCCAATGAAATTTGTACTCCATTGACTCTGATTCGTTCAGTGACATGAACCAAGTGTGGCGACGTATAAAGCCCGGTCTTGTATCCGGCCTGTCGGCAAATTGAGTCGATCATGGCTGCAGTGGAGCCTTTGCCGTTGGTCCCAGCGATAAGTACGCTCTTGAAACGCAGATGCGGCTTACCCATCTCGAACAGCAACTTAGAGACCCTCTCAAGCCCAAGCTGCCAACCCATCCTTTGCAGTCCGTTTAGGAATTCAAGTGTTTCAGAAGAGAACATGGTGGCTAAAAGTCAACAATGGCTGTGCAATTATTTACCGCATATTAGGTAAAAATTTGCACCAAATCGAATATGTTGCAGGCTTGAAGTGTATTCATTAATTAGAAATGGAAGTAACATCGGATAGATGCCTTATGAGTTTATCCTTTATTTTAGCTAGACTTAAGCTTATAAAAATTAGCATCCAAGCCCTTTTTTGAACTACGATTTTTTTGTTCTTCTGTAAAAGTGTAAAAATAATGAATTGGCATATATTTTGCAAATTTTTAATGTCAATACATCCTGCATTTTTCTCAACCCATAACTGTTTGAGGATAAGGAGTTGAGTTGTAAGTTATACAAATCGGTTGTCAGCATTTGCATTTGCTTGATCAGCGTCTCATCTCTCTATGGTGGCATCACAGGTACAATTTCCGGAACTGTATTGGATAAGAAAACCGGTCAAGTGCTACCAGGGGCAGCCATCATCGTCGAAGGCACGACCATGTGGGCCATGGCAGATAAGAATGGACATTACTTAATCCAAAATCTGCCTGCGGGAACCTATGATGTCAGTGCAACAATGATAGGCTATTCAAAACTGACCAAGAAGAATGTCCAGATCAACGTGGATCTGGATACGGATTTACACTTCGAACTCACGACAAAAGTTCTGCCATTGGAAGAGGTCGTGGTCACGGAAAAACGCGAGCTCATTCACAGCGAGATCACGTCTTCTACGTACTTTATATCGGGCAAAGAAATCAATGACAAATTCCCCATTGATTCTTACAGGCAGGCCATTTCCCTCTTACCTGGCGTAGTCGGTGACCATTTTAGAGGTGGGCGCGAGACAGAAGTCACCTACATGTTGGACGGTCTACCCATTCAAGGTGTGCTTTCGCGGGAAATTTCGAGCTACTTTCCGAATAGCTCAATCGTGGAAATGATGGTACAAACAGGAGGCTACACGGCTGAATATGGGCAGGCTTCTTCGGGCATTGTTAACATGGTTACAAAAGATGGGGGCAACAAAGTCGAAGGGGATGTCAAAATCTACTCAGATTTTTTTGACACGGGCGTTACAAACAACGACAATACTCGCCGGCTAGAATTTAATATTGGCGGACCGTTAACCATTGGGTTAGGCGGTCCTGTAATTAATGCCAACTATTTTGTTTCTGCTGATTTAAACCTCAGCGATACTCCCCACCGCAATCAAATGCGGCAAGTTTTTGACTCTCCCGTTTTCTCAAACTACAATATTAACTCGAAATTATCTCTGGATATTTCCAATAACACACTCCTGTCTTTACAGGGTTTGGTATCCAATTGGAATTGGCGTCGATTTGATCCCCAATGGGAATTAAATCTCACCGGATTAGCGGAGCACAGGCATAACAGTCATCGCATTAGTGCCTCCTTAACCCATACTTTTAGTCCGAAATTCTTTGGCTCCTTGAGAGTGGCCAATTACAGCTACAAGCGGTCGGTTTTAGGTTCGGAGAAAGAGCAGCCTAATTTGATTTTTGAAGATTCCGGTGATCCCAAAAGCCTTATCATTGCCGGGGAGCAACCGTGGAATGAAGAAACCCAAGAAGATGTTGGCATCGTTAAACTTGATTTTGTGGGCCAGTTGAACCCGAGTCACCTGTTAAAGACAGGGATTGAAATTCAAGACTATCAGGCGACCTCGCAAGCCCTTCGGTTTGATCACTTATTATCAAGGGACACGGACAATTCAATTACTTTCAATAAATTGTCAAGTAATTATGAGTATTCACCCAAAGTTTACTCGCTCTATGCCCAGGACAAATTCGACTTTCACGGGATGACTGCCAACCTGGGACTGAGATATGATTTCTTTTCTCCGCGTGTTACTTTAAATTCGTTGCCGGATGATTTCGTGAAGCTACGGTCCAGGCTAAAAGGTCCCGTGTCGTCCACAGAATCGGAGAATCACAACCCACTCTCACCTAGGCTCGGAATATCCATTCCTCTTTCAGAGAATGAACGGCTGCACGCTAACTACGGATGGTACTATCAACTGCCGCCGTTGTACTATTATTATGTTAACAACAATCACAATGTAGACAGCTATTTGCC
>JAABYK010000166.1:13785-20986 GCA_011775825.1 Candidatus Zhuqueibacterota bacterium
CCGGATAGCGTGATCGCCTCAGGTACAAGTCCAGTGGGCTTCAGCAAATATACCAACTCGGCGTTTGCACGCGCCACGGGATTTGAAGTTACTCTGCAGAAGCGTCTCACACCAGGTCTTTGGGGACGAGTCAGTTATACGTATATGAAGGCTAAGGGCACAAGCTCGACCGCAGAAGATGGATTCAACCTAGCTGTGGACGGAGTACAACCGCCAGACGAGAACATCGAATTCCCCTTGAGTTGGGACCAGAGACATTCTTTGATAGTGGACCTTGATTACGAAACCGAGCTCCTCAAGTTCAATGTCCTTTACCGACTTTTCAGTCCACTGCCTTTTACAACTCCCGGAAGTGATGTGCCCAATAATGCGAGACGGTCGTGGAGGAACATCTTAGATCTGAAAGTCAAATTAAGAACATATCAGTTCCTTAACGGCACCCTAAATCCCTTTTTTGAAATTCGAAATGTCCTAGATCAGAAGAACCTAATCAATCAACCTGACGAATCGGGTGTGAGAGCTTATAGACTTTTCGACCCGATTAATTCCCACTTCGGTCGACGACTGCGAGTAGGTATGACCTTGAATTTCTAAGGTCAAAGGAGCGAAGGCCCACTTCTCTAAAACATATTCAATTAAACAAAAAAGCCTACCAGAACTCAATACTGGGAGGCTTTTTGTTTGAATAGCCATCGTCCCTTGGTGTGCCAAGGCACTACTTTACGTATTTCTTGAAGCGCTCGTTTATTCTACCCCAGTGTAGATTGTTCAAGAAGTTATCGATGTATTTGGCGCGCCCAGGACCATCCTTATGATAATACGCATGTTCGAACACATCGCAAGAAATCAGCGGAATACCACCCCAAATGGCGCCATATTGATGTTCATCCACAAGCACATTGAGCAGACGCTGTGAGTACAAAGCGTCATAAACGAGCAATCCCCAACCACTCAATTTGGCTGCGAAGGCAGTTGCCTTGAAATCGGCCTTCCAATTGTCTACAGAGCCAAAGTTCTTTTCAATGGCAGCTTTGATGTCTGAACCGTTATTCACATCTCCGTCTCCCCCCATGCAATCCCAATAGATATCGTGGAGCAACGCTCCCGAATGGTTCCAGGTAAATCTTCTTTTCAATTCTCCAAACTCACTCCAGTTACCGTTGGCAGCATCAACATCCGCCCCTTCCAATGCCTGTTCTATTTTATTCATGAAGTTAACATAACCTTTGTGGTGCTTATTGTAATGCCAGTCGGTCGTTTCCGGGGAAACCACATCCTTTAGCACGTCTTTTGCTTCTTCGTCCGAATACGGTCTTGGGTTGAACTTCCATTCATAAGCCATAATTTTACCTCCTTATAAATTATTGTGATAAAAATTGTACCTAGTGAATGAGAATTGTGTGGATTTATTTTTTATATATTGTTAATATAAAATAATTTTAGATTAAATCAACCCAGTGCCGACATGCTGCAACCAAAAAAAGTAAACCAAAAGCGCATGAGGCAGTCCAAAGAGACCATAATCTACACCCTGAGCGAGTCGAAGTGTGCCTACGCCGTGAAAAAACATCCATGCTTCGACTCTCAGCATGAAGAAAATTGCTCGTATCTGACTTTTTGGCCAGCCCCAGACGCAAAAAAGACGCAAAGTTTCTCTCTCTCTCTCTCTACTTTTCTTTGCGCAAACTTAGCAACTTGGCGTCTCTGCATGAAGGTTTTTTGCTTCTTGTGAAAGATCTCAGTCTTTAGAAAGGAGAAACCCTTGATTGTGAGGAGACCCGAAAAGGCGGTTTCAGTAAAGGGTATCACCACCGCGAGCGGATCGAGGTTGTTTTATTTTGCAACAAATGCTTGTGTAAACGATACATCTGTGTTACGACGAGATGTGTTTCTTAAAGGTGGGTAAAAGAAGGGAATTTAGAGCTTAGTGGATTGCAAAACTCGCTTTAACTTGCGTTGCAACTCCGTTTCATCCACCCTGTATTTAAAGGCTTTTCGGCCTTCGATGAAAACTACAGGGATTTGTTCTTTAAACTCGTCAAAAAGTTTCTGATTGCGGGCGATGTCAACTTCGACAATATCGAAAGGCAATTCCTTTTGAGTCCTCAGGAGAACCGCCTTGACCTCATCGCACAGATGGCACTCCTCCTTGGAATATAATTCAACTTTTATCTTTTTTCTGTTCTTTTTTAACAAAGTCCTCAAACTTCATTTTCTCGTGCCAATTTCCGGCTAAGTATTTTAGGATCATCGTAAACTTATCGGGGGGGATGAACCCGGAGATGGAAGTCAAAAGCTCTCCTTTCGAGTTCATAAATACAGTAGTGGGAAAGCCTTTCACACCAAACATCATGCTTAACTCCCGACCCGAGTAGCGTGAATTTCTGAAACGAAATTTCTTGTTGGTTTCAGCGTTGATTTTGGACATGATGACGTTGTCTTTGGCAAAGTTGATGACTCGTTTGTCGCCATACGTGTCCTTATCCATGACTTTACACCAGTGGCACCAGTCCGTGTAAAAATCGACCACCAGGAGCTTATCTTGCTTCTTGGCTAACTCCAGACCATGATCAAAGGTATTCCAGTCAATTTTTTCTTTTTTCTTCTTTTCGTCGTTTCCGACCTTGTTGTTTGCGCCTACCGTGAAGACAAGAGTAAGCGCCATCAAGAAGCAAAATCCCAAGCCGAAAAACGTAATCCGTTTCATAACCTTACCTTTTGTTATAAATTCTACACTAACGTATAATTGCCAACCTTCCGACGAATTCCTCCTGTATCATACCGGATTCCCCCGGAGATCTTGCGATGAGTTTATACAGATAGACGCCATTAGCGGGTAAATCCCCTCGGGCGTCCCTGCCGTTCCATTCTATCATATTAAAACCGCTTGTTGCAAAAGGATATTCCAGTGTCCGGATCAATTGTCCGGAGACGGTGTATATTTTGATAACCACCTCCGCATCTTGATTAGAAATAAATGTAAACGTAGTCTCTTGCGCAAATGGATTGGGATAATTCATGATATCCTTCACAACCAGACCCTCCTGATGCACTACCAGAACCTCAACCGAAGCGGTAGATGAGTTGTTGGCATTGTCCCAAGCCTTGACTACCAATGTATGGCGGTTCTCGCCATCCAGATTCACGCAAGGAACGGTTTGCCCACCTATGTTCACCTCCTTCGGGAAACTCAGGGGAAACTCCACGGTGCCACTCAGATGATCGCCCTCTTTGAACTGAAAGAGGTCCGTAAGATCGATATTGCTGATACCGTTGAATCGGTTTAATTGGGAAAGACAGGTTTCCTCATTTGGATCGATGGTGAGGGTCAATCGGTGGCCAATCTCTCCGGCAATGTTTATGCCACTGACCGTGTCTGCAATATCCACCACCATAGTGACATTTTCATCAATGATATCGCCGGTCGTAAAGTTCTCGTGACCTTTGAAATATATCTGAATTTCGGGGCCGGAGTTGTCAGCGAGATTCGCCGAAGTGCTGCTTACCTTTATATTGTCACGACAGCCCGAGCCATCGACTTCATCATTCCAAAAATAAGCGCTCACGCGAGCCTGAGTTCCGCCGTAGGAGATGTCTTTTGGAACAATAAATCTGGCGTTGAACCTTCCGTTCTCAACCGGAACTGTACCACGGAAAATCGAGTTCCCGGGCAAAAAATAATTTTGCACCGAACCAGCTTCGGGAATATTTTGCACGAAGCGCCTGGAATCAAATGTGTTGAGAAAGACGGTGCCGTTGAAGCCCTCCTGAACTTGCCCACCCTGTCTTACTTCTCCCCGAATTTCAACCGTTTTGAGCGCAACAATTGAGTCCGGGGTCATGGACGTGATAACCGCTTCCTGTCGCGGAATGGCCAGGCGAAGCGTGGGGTCCCCGTAGATGTGAAATTTTTCATCGTTCGTGATATTGCCGGTTCTGATGCGTGTGGCCACAAAGGCATCCCCAATGCGATTTGTCTGTCCGCCTCCGCTAAACAAATTCTCATAATAACTCCGGTTGAAGGCGAAATTGCCGGAGGAAAAAACAAGTCGTGCTGACGACAAGATGGCAATTGCACCGCGTTTCTCGGCCACCAACAGCTCCTCGGCCTGGCTTTGGACAGTGGGATCATCAAACAGCGCCCAGTCGCATGTGGCAGCCACAAAAAACACGAGCTTATCAATATTTTGGACACGGTCGTTGTCTGACTGGCGAAACACAGCCTCGTGCGCCCAAACGGAGGAATTGCCATGTCCGATGTAATTCACAACCAGGGTGCCTTTGTTAATTTGACGAATTAACGCCTCTCGTGCTGCAGGTTTGATCACACCGCTCCTGGACGAACTGATCACTTTCGGAAATTCTGTCAGGTAAATTTTCCCCACATCAAAGCAATTCGGAAACGAATTCTCAGCAATGGATTCCGTCTGACGAATATGAACATCATCCACCGCGCTGGCACGCCCCCCGCCAACCAACTCATCATCGCCTACCATGGTCACCGTATTACGCCAATTGCCCCGCAAAGGCTGAGTTTCATAAGCAATGATTTTGTCGACCGCACTTTTGGCTTCGGCTAACGTTTGCACATTTAACCGTCCAATGGCTAAATCCATAATGCGATCTTCTCCGGAAACGTACGTGTACCAGCTATCTGTTGTCCGGCTCACCAATTGGGCCAGGCTTCCATCTTCAGGGAGCTCGTCCGTCTGAAATGTCGGAACCCAATTTTTGTCGCTGGAACTCTCGATATTCTTGTAGTCGTAATCGCCGTCACCGAGCAGCAAAACGTATGCGGGCTTTGGCGTCCAGTTATCATATGCAAAATTCACAAAGTCACGGATGGCTGTTGGATCCGCCAAACCGCCGGAAAACGTATTGTAGACATCCGAGATGCGGGCAACCTCCGTCTCAAGGCGATTATCCGGGTTGCCATTCTCGCGTAAACTCTCCAACCGCAGTCCCTCTGAGTAAAAATCGTCATGTGTGATGACGATGAATTCACCACCCAAACTCGGATCTCTCAGATCCTTAACTTCCATGCGTTCCAAATTTTCAATCGACCTGTATTTTGAAGTGTTTAACGCCAGATATCTTTTGGGCGGATCCGGTTGTTGAACATCTGCAAACGTGAAGCTGCCATTCGAAACACTCAAACCCACAAACTGACGCACATTTGAAAAATCGGTAATGTCGAAGAGCTGCACGTCGTTGTCGGGAAAATTGCTGACTCGATAACTCCGCAATCCCGAATCGGGAGCAACCGTAAATCCGAGCTCACCTTCGATAGCGTTTAGTTCGGCTGTGTAAAACACTTCAAACCAATCCAACAGTGCTTGCCCATTCGTCGAACTGTGCGAATACGAGATTCTCAAGGAGTTTTCACCGGGCTGCAAAACCCCGTTTGCTTGCATCGAAACATCAGAAGCTTGCATTCTCAAGTATTGTCCCAAAAACGGAGTGGCTCCGAAAAAGTCATGTGTGCCAACCACGTTGTCGTTGAGTGAAACCGCAAACCGGTGCTGTCCCGAATTTCTCGAGATGAAACGAAATTTTGCAAGAACCGGTTCATCGCTGACTGCATTCGGCAAATCCAAATTAAACGTGCGCTCGCGACTTATTTCATCTGTGGCGAATTCTCTTGCAAACCAATTCAAACCTGAAGCCAACGGATTGAACCGCTCGTCTTCCAAAAAGGTCAACCCTTGATAGGTTTCAATGACATTCCCTCCTATCTGACCGCTGCCGACCTGCTCCATTCTTTTGCCGTTTTGTGAACCTTCGAAGGAGAGCCAATAGACGTTGTCAAAGCCGTAATGATTGATGTAATGGGAAAAACTGTTTGCGTTGGCATCATACTCCCACCCCTCGACGCCGATTCCATAAAACAAAATAAAATCGTCCCGGTCGAAGCGGCCGTCGCCGCCATCTTGCACGAGGATGGCATTTTCGATAAGTCCATCGGGACGAGGTTTGTTTATGTCTTGCGGCAATTCACGGCCGCCATTGTTAAAAAGACGAATCTTATTCGGATCGATCTCGGTCAGATTTAAGCTGGTATTTTCTTCCAAAAACGCGCCATCAATTTTGTAAATGCCTTCCTCTTGAACCGTGAATTTGTACAACGTGCCGCTCAACAAGCTGCTGCTCTTTCTGATTGAAACATCTGAAGGTCGGACGTCGCGCCACTTCGCTGACTGTTTGTAATTCAAAATCTTATTTTTGTACAAATTCTCCTCAAGACGTGGCAACCCCGTGGGATTGGCTTGGCCGCTGTTCTCCCCACCGACGAAGTCCAACCTGATCGTAATTTTGTTGTACGTCAACAGCCGATTCTCTTGCGGTAAATAACGGGCGCCGGCTACCTGCAATCGGACAATCTGTTGCTCACGATACAGAGCCGGTTCGTCAATGTTTAAGAGTTCAACCGGAAAAGTTGAGGAACTTTGATATATCTCGTCATTCTGAAGATATATTTTTTCTGCCCATCCCTCTACTTTTTTGGGCTGGGGATTCGGGAGGACTTTTACTCTATCAATCGTCTCATAGTCGGAATTCAGGATGGTATACCGAACATCGGCGCCTTGAGGGATTCCGATAACAGCAACATGGTACGGAATCTGAGGCAACCCTATGCCATCTTCAAAATAGGCGCCCTGAAATTGAATTTTCGTGAAGTCCTCGCCATTTATTCGAACCTTTTGAACGGTCCAATCCAAAAACTCAAACGAAACGGTTAGACCTCGCTCATCACTTGCCAAGATCTGAATGGATGGATTTTTTTCGCTGGCAGTGAGTTTGGTAAGGGAATGGCAGAAACCCAAGATCGAGAAACTCAGGAAAATAACAGCAAAGAAAAGCTTACGACTATTCATCTGATCTAACGTCGAAACGGTTCCTTTTGATCGTTGAGCACAAAAACACAAAGTAAACCAATACCGATGACGATACTGTACATAATTAAGAGAAAAAGTCTGGGCGGATGGATAAAGAAAACTTCGTAGCCAAGTCCAAAACAGCTTACTGCCGAATAGACCAGACCTCGTATGGTAAATTTATCCATATCAATTGCTTGATAAATCTATACAACACGGGGTTAACTTTATTTCTTCCTGCACAACACACAATCTTCCATTTTAGCTGCAAATATAAGTATTTTAGGACAAACAGCAAATGAAAAACTTTGGATAATTTGAAAAAA
>JAABYK010000166.1:21019-29807 GCA_011775825.1 Candidatus Zhuqueibacterota bacterium
CTTGCCCTGGAACGCTGTTTTCTTTTCATTCATCTTTTGGATTTCAGCCTGCATGGAGCGGATTCTGTCCATCACATGGTTCATGATGTCCTGAGCCACTTCTTTGGTCTTCCCTTGGCTGTTAAACCTGCTGAGATCGATTGGTTTGCCGTAGTAAATGTAAATTCTCTTAAACAGCCTCGGTACGACGGCGCCCACGGGCAACAGCCTGTTCAGACCATCGACGCATACTGGAATGACGGTAGGCCTTGTCTCCAGTATCAACATTCCGGCCCCACCGCGAGCCCTACCGATTTTTCCATCCCGAGATCGTGTACCCTCAGGGAATAACGTCATCGGACTTACTTTCAATGCTTCAGCCATCTTGAAGATGGCGCCCACATCTTTACGACCTTTCTTGATGGGAATGCATTTCCAATTCTCTGCAAGCCAACCCAGGATGGGATTCTTATAAAAGTTTTCTTCGGCGGCCGGATTCCAGGGCATGACCGATGGTTTTATCAGCGAACGTGGAAAGAAAGCAAACAAACCCACCGGAAAGCTGTCGATCATACTCTGATGATTGGACAGCAAAAGGGTGTTCGGTCGCTGCGGTACGTTTTCTTTTCCAATAATCTTTGTGCGATTGAGGACTTTGAAGAAAAGCCATCCTAAAGCGACGCTTCCATTCGTAAGCAAATATTGTGTTATGGGCCAGGTTACTCTTGATAACCAATTTGGCCGTCGGCCTTTGATGATCAGATTTCGTTTGAACTCGATATACGACATTTATTGCAAGACTACCTCTTTATTTGAATAATCTGAACAAAGAATGTAGAAAATCAAAACCGAAAAGTAAAGCAAAATAATGATAGCAAACGAAACTTAAACAAAACATTGCGCTTTTTCGGAAAATTAGCTTCACATGTTTTGCTTTGGCGAAAACCTAACTTGAATTATTCATGAAACTGAAACACGAATATATCTGATATTTTGACATTTGAACATTTAAGCACTTGCGGTGGTTTGTTGGAGTACTGGAGCACCAGCGTGTGGTTCCAAAAATCCATTGATCCAGTACTCCATAACCCCTGTTCATTAATACTTTTGATTATCGATATTCGACAAGCGTTCCTCAGTTCATGAATTATTCAGACTAAGACCATGTCTTCACTTTGACCACAACCATGGTGGCATCGTCATCCAGCAGAGCCCTTTGCACAAAACCATTTAGATCTGTGACCAGCTTGTCCTTTATCGCCACTGCATCTAAATGCGCGTTTTGTGCGACAACACTTCCCAACCGTCTTTCACCAAACTCGACTTTGGCGCCATTCATAGCCTCCGTGACGCCATCGGTATAAAACAGAAAAAGATCGCCCTTAGTTATTGGTATCGTCTTTTCATTTAATTTATCAACAAAATTTGGGTTGGGTTCTAATCCGATTCCGATGCCACTTGGCTTCAGCCAGACCAATTCCTTGGTCCTTGATTTGTAAAAGAGCGGCGGATTGTGTCCGGCACGGGCCAGGCTGACGCATTTATTTTCGAGGTCAAATACAGCAACCACGGTTGTGATAAAGTAGCGCTTCTTCAATCTGTGCAAAATAGCTTCATTGATTCCGCCTAATGCATCTTTCAATGAATGGCTTTTCTTCACCAGTAGTTCCATCAACCCCTGGAATTTGACAGCGTAAAGTGCAGCAGGCATGCCCTTTCCGGATACGTCTCCCAGAATAATGGCAACTTTGTGATCATTAATCTTGATGAAATCGTAATAGTCGCCGCCCACCTCCTTCGCCGGATGATAAAAGGAGGCAATCTCCAAACCCTCAATTAACGCATCTTCTCTCGGCTGCAGATCGAGCTGTATCTCACGCGCGATTTCAAGCTCATCCTTGGCCAGCATCTTATCGGCGAGTTCAAATGCCAGCAGCAGGTTCAGAACAACAAAAGCCAAAAGCGCATAGGTCCAATTTGCCGCCAGCAATGCAAAGAGAAACAACAAAAATGCGATTCCATAAAAGAGGCGCCGGGCTGGNNTGCCCGAAAAATTCTCATCGATCCGGCTACCGTTCTTCGTGAGAGCGTCCCGTTTGTAATAGGAGAACACATCCAGGGACTCATGTTTTAGAAGTCGCTCGATTTCAGTCCGACTCAATCCCGATGTGTATAGGCGATAAAAGTCCTTCAGAGATTGCCAAAATTTCTTTTTCTGTTCTTTCATGTCAAAAGAATTTCCGGATGGTTCTTTCAAAAAGCTATGAGTCGCCGCGGTAATTTAAATGTAAACGGCTCACGGTAACAGCAACATCTTTTTCACCTCGACAAAATTCCCGGCCTGAATCCGATAAAGATACACCCCGCTGGCAACAGACCTGCCATCCTGATCCTTTCCGTCCCAGCGTACCACAAAGTGGCCTGCCTGATGAGGCACCGCCGTCAACAGATTTCTCACTTGTTGTCCCAGCGCATTGTAAATGGTCAACGTCACGTTGCGCGATGCAGCCAAACTGAACGATATGGTCGTTGTGGGATTAAATGGATTTGGGTAGTTTTGATGAAGCGCAAATGCTTCGGGCACGTCACGGGGATGGTTTGCGACGGAAGTCGGCTCTCGATATGATAGTTTATACACAAAAGCGTCCGACAGACCTGCGTTTGATGTTTGAAACACACTTTCGGTGATTGGAAAATTCGTCGAGGCCGTCCAGCCCGTTACATACACATTTCCCATTGAATCCAAAGCAAGACTCATGGCATTCTCGCGATCGTTTCCACCAAGGAAGCTAGAATAAAAAAGCGTCGAACCCTCTGGCTCCAGGATAGACAAAAACGCATCAAAACCGCCGCCACCGGGCGTTGGCTGAACCGCATTTTCCAACGGAAAATCAACGGAGTTGGTCAACCCTGAAACAAAGGCATGGCCGCTGGCAGGGTCGACGATAATCCCTCTGCCCCGGTCACTGGCCAATCCTCCAAGGTACGTCGAGTACATGATTTCCGATCCAGTTGCATTGAATTTGGTAACAAACGCATCCAGGTCTCCACCTCCATGATCTGCCTGAACCGCATTTCTTGTAGGAAAATCGTGGGATTGTGTGTCACCGGTGACGTAAGCGCTGCCGTCGGCATCCACGGCGATGCGGGCGGTGAAACTTAAGATGTCGAAATGCTCGGCATCGCTGCCGCCGAGGTATGTCGAAAAAATCAATTCGGAACCAGTAGAATTCAGTTTTGCAACGAACGCATCGGACGAAAATCCAAAAAGATTCACGCCCCCCGCGTGAGAAGGCTGTACGGCATTTTTAATTGGGAAATTTGTGGAGCCGGTGCTTCCGGTGAGATAAACGTTGCCCTGGCTGTCTGCGACAATGCCAAACCCTGCATCGTGTTCGCTGCCGCCAAGATAGGTGGAATACACAAGCTCGGAACCATCGGCGTTCAATTTGCCAACGTAGGCATCAAGGCCACCACCGCCATGTGTTGACTGCAAAGCATTCCTCGTCGGAAAGTCTTCCGAACTTGTAAGACCGGTAACGTAAGCATTTCCGTCAGCATCCACCGAAAGGCCAATCGCGTTGTCAATGCCGCTGCCGCCAAAATAGGTTGCGTACAAAACTTCAGAGCCGTCAGGAACAAACTTGGCGATAAACGCATCAAACTCGCCCCCACCAAAGTTGGGCTGTATGGCATTTCGGATTGGGAGACCCTCTGACGCTATTTGACCGGCCACGTAAATGTTTCCTTCCGGGCCAATCACAAGACCTGTAACTTCCTCATGATTATCCCGGTGACCGCCACCCCCGAGATAGGTAGAGAAAAGCAGTCTCGAACCATCGGCATCCAGTTTTGATACGAAACAATCATTGGTGCCGTCCAGGCCTGCATCCAGAGCACCAGCCGTCGGAAAGTCTCCGGAATACGTGAGTCCACCAACATACACATCACCCGCATTGTCCACAGCAACGGCCCAGGTGATCTCTTCCTGAAAGCCACCAAGTAGCGTCGAATATATCACAGCCGGTTGAGATTTCTGAGCATTTTCGATTTTCTGGAAGGACTGTGCATGTCTCAGTGACATTGATTGGGTTGCAGTCTTCTGAGAGCTCAATACCCTATTTGAAAGAGCCTGGGAATTCTGAATCGAATAAAGATTTGAAAACGGCACAATCACGATAACCAGTGCCCAGACCGTTGCTTGCAAGCGTCTGTTTCGAGAATTCATGACAAATTCCTCCCTCTTCACACATATAGAAGTTATTGAAGACCAACCCTGAAAAACCAAACGCCGCCGCTGTGGTGGATTTCCGATCAGGGATTTGATTCTCATCCAATTGATGAGAAGCATGGACCGGAAAAAATCATGAGTGTAAAAGATGACAGAAAAATAATCGCTTGTAGAGTGAGATTTCCAGGATTCCCCGTTTTCTTCCTTAAGACAAATCTCAAGAACGTCGATACAAAATAATCATGCCAATTGGAATTGTCAAGTGTGTTCAATTCCGATTCTCATTGGCTTCCTGCATTTGGGGCTAAACTCAGCATCAACAAAATACTACGCGCTCAACACCAATCGATGTTCACTGTTCGAACTTACTCGTTCAAAATTCGGGGAATGAATCAGAATCACCATTGTAATTTTAATGTTGGTATGTCGCGTGATAATAAAGATTATGGCCAGAATTCCGAGCCGGTGAATTCAAAAAAGAAGCGCATGCGATGTGACTGATGGTATTTCGTTTACGACATAGCGAGCTCATTTATTGGCACGCTTTTAGCAACTTCCGTCGAGTCCGTTTGAAACCCAGTTCAACATCATAAACACCGTAACAAGGAGCCGTTCTAAAATGAAAAGCAGAACATCTTCGCTTGTGGTCATGACGACCTTCATGATGCTCACAATGTTAATAGGTTGCAGCGATGATTCGGACGTTTCGCCCTTTGGCCAAACCGACAACGTGACCAACGAGCTTGGGGCTCAGGTTCTATCATATTCAGGTGTCGTCGTCATTGGTGCGCCACACATCCCATGGACAAGTGAGTCCGGCGTGCTGGTGTTTGTTGTCGCCCGGAATCAATCCGATGAAGAGTGGCGAGGTCATCCCGAAGCCGCCGCTTACACAATTGACTCAAATGAAAAAAGAGGCGAGTTGGTCGGTAGCGGCGAAGGCGTCTTAACCAATTTTGTAAACCGGGACACCTTCACCCCTACCGATGAAGTCACGTTCATTCCGGCAAACGATGAGCGGGAAACTCTGACCTTCATTCCGGTTGATTTTTCGGTCAACCCGCGGGTTTTTGTTTATTGGCGATTTGTGGATGAAAACAACTCCAATCTTAGCTTCAAGCAGGTCGTCAGCAAGGCGCAGGCTCAATCGCTTACGACCCTGGCTGAGGCCAAGTCCTTACTTGGAAGTCTCTAAACTAAAGATAAAAGGCGCGGGGTTCTGTGGTTCAGACATGTCTCGCAGTTGAAGGTGGACAATCTGCTCTACTGTACCTTTTCCGCTAAAGTTGTGTTATCTTTGAAAAGTTCCATTTGCCTGTCCTGCTCAACATGGCACTGCAGGCAATTCACGCGCTCAGGATGAGTGGTCTGGATGATCTCCTCTCGAGTGGAATCCGCATGACAGACCAAACAATCTTCACGCATAAACACACGATGGGGAATTAGAGGCGGACCGGCCGGCTGCGGCAGGTCCAAACTCTGAGGTTCCTTCAAGCCAACAAACCGATTCTCCCGGAACGGTTCAATGTCTTCGGGGGCTCGGATGTGACATTGCTGACAGTTGCTCAATTCGGGGTGCGGCGTCACCGGCGCTTTGAAACCCTCGACAACCAAACCCTGTTCGTGACAATCGAGACATGCGGGATTGATCACCGGATGTGGGATAAGTGGGGGTGCGTACGCGTAGTAGCGCAAGTCCGTTCTGTCGTATTTGCCGTACTTGTCGCTCTCGTAGGTCTCACCACACGCCACCAGTACTATGATGGCAAAAAGAAAAAAGTTAATTCTGTTTTTCATGATAGTTTCCTTAAGATGCTCGTAATGGAGTCGTCTTTTCTTGATCCGTTGAGTCACAAGAAAACAGGAAGTCACTCATTTCATTTCAAATCGCCTGCAACTTCTCAACCGTCACCGCACACTTCTTGTAATCCGGCTCCTTCGAAATCGGGCAGTAAGAGTCAAGTGTGACTTCGTTGATGAGCTTACTCTCGTCAAAAAACGGCACAAACACAGAGCCACGGCGCGGCTTTCCCTTACCATCCAACACGACTTTCAGCTCCACGGCACCGCGACGGGAGCGCACGCGTACTTTTTCGCCATTTTGGATGCCCAACTCGCTCGCATCGTCCGGGTGCAGTTCGACGTATGCTTCCGGCACTGCGCGATGCAGATGCAGAATCCGACGTGTCATGCTGCCCGTGTGCCAATGCTCCAATACGCGACCGGTTGTCAGCCAGAACGGGAATTCGCTGTCCGGAATTTCCGGAGCAGGTTCGTATGGTCGCGCCCAAACCACAGCCCGGCCGCCGGTCTTGTTGTTCGAATAAAACTCAATTTGCTTACCCTCAGCAACGTAGGGATCGAATCGCGCCGTATAGCGATACGGCGTTTCGCGTCCGTTGACCACCGGCCAGCGTAACCCGCGTGCTTCAACGTACTGCTCGTATGTGCCCAAATCGTGGCCGGTGCCAAGCGTGAATTGTCGATACTCTTCAAACAGTTCCCTCTCATACATCGCTTCGTCGTAGTTGAACAAATCCCCATAGCCCATGCGTTTGGCCACTTCCATCGTCTGCCACACGTCTGCTTTGGCTTCGCCGGGCGGTTCGACCATTTTTTGCCAGTGTTGGGTCCGGCGTTCGGTGTTGCCGAAAAATCCTTCGCGTTCCACCCACATCGCCGCCGGTAAAACCACATCTGCGATTTCCGTTGTCGGGGTCGGGTAGACATCCGAAACCACGAGAAATCGCCCGTCCTTCTGAGCGCCTTCACGATAGCGAATGAGATTTGGCATGCTGACCATGGGATTGGTGGTTTGGGTCCACAAAACCCGGATGTCGCCACGATCGAAAGCCCGGAACATTTCAACGGTGTTGTAGCCGGGCTTGGTCGGGATTCGCTTCGCGGGCACGCCCCAAATTTTAGCGGCCTTCTCACGGTGCACCGGATTCATTACCACCATGTCGGCTGGCAATCGATGAGCCAGGGTGCCCACCTCACGCACCGTACCGCACGCACTCGGCTGACCGGTGAGAGAAAGCGGATTGTTTCCGGGTTTGCAGATTTTTCCCGTCAACAGATGCAGATTGTAGACAAGGTTGTTTATCCAGGTACCGCGGTTGTGCTGGTTCATGCCCATACACCATAGCGACACCACTTTGGTGAATTTGTCGGCATAAATTTCAGCGAGTTGTTTGATTTTGCCCGCCGGAATGCCGGAAATTTTCTCAACATGTTCAGGCGTGTATTTTTGCACATAAGCCTTGTACTCGTCAAATGACATGGGCCTGGGATCGTCTTTGAACGAAAAATTATCTTCAAGTCCGTAGCCGATGTTTTCTTTTCCCCTTCGGAAAACCGTGTGCTGATTCACGAAATCTTTATCGTAGCGCTGAGTGTTGATGATGTGTCGCGCGATGGCATTCGCGATGGCCAAGTCCGATTGCGGCGCCATCGACAGATGCATGTCCGCCCATTCAGTGGTCGGGGTTTTGCGTGTGGCGAGGTCGATGATCTGCACCCAGGAAGCCTTGCGTTTGCGTTCCAAAATCCGCGAGAACAGCACCGGGTGCATTTCGGCCATGTTGTTGCCCCAAAGCACGAAGGCGTCGCCCTTTTCGAAATCGTCGTAGCAGCCCATGGGTTCGTCTGCGCCGAAGGTGGTCATGAATCCGGTGACCGCGCTCGCCATGCAGAGCCGCGCGTTGGCCTCCACGTTGTTCGAGCCAATGCCGCCTTTGAACCATTTGAGGGCGGCATAGCCATCCGAAATGGTCCATTGTCCGGAGCCGTAAATAGCCACGGCTTCAGGACCGTACCGGTCCAACGCCTCCTTGTATTTGCTTGCCACCAAATCCAGAGCTGCATCCCAGGTCGCTTCCTTGAATTTGCCGTTGCTCCGAATGAGGGGTTTGGTCAACCGATCTTCACCATAGAGAATGCCCGGCAGACTGTAGCCTTTAATGCACAGCAATCCCTTGTTGACAGGATTCAACTGGTCGCCGGCCACAGCCACGACTTTGCCATTTTGAGTGCCCACCATCACACCGCAACCCGTTCCGCAAAAACGGCACGGCGCTTTATTCCAGGTCAAATTAGGATCAAGCTCAACTTTTTCGGGAAATGCCGACGTTTCATTGGAACAGTTCGTTAAACTAATGGGCAATGAAGCATAAGCCGTGGCTGCAGCACAGTGCTTTATGAATTCCCTTCGTGAAAACTTCATGCAAACCTCCAATTCGTCTCTAATGAGTCAAATCGTTCATCCAATTTGATGGAAGACTCTGGTTTTAATGGGGCTGTCCCAAAAAATCTTTTATCCGTCATTACGAGCTTGATGACTGTCGTCAATTTTAGTAGTAAGGAAAGTCTAGCTAAAAAGAAGGAGTTTGCTTCGACTCGCTGAGAAGTGCGAGTCTCGCAATGACATGGCATGGCCTGTCACTGCGAGGCGCTTTTTGCCGAAGCAGTCCCTTGACAAAAGCACCTTTCCTTAGAAGGAAAGGGAGTGACGAAAGAATCCCTTGAATCGTTGTTTGAAGCTGGAGATTACCACGTCGCGAATGTTCCTTCCAACTA
>JAABYK010000478.1:0-15060 GCA_011775825.1 Candidatus Zhuqueibacterota bacterium
CATCCTTAAAAGCTCCAAGTCATTCTGTGTCCCATTTATTCATGTCTTTAGACTGCTCAAATGCCCTTAAGGAGAAATGCATCATGGAAGACATCAGAAGTTTCAATCTTTCTTTATTTGATAGCTTCGTTTTTTCATTGCGTGGTTCTGACCCTCGCAAACGGGCCGGTCGGTTCCTTTGAATCCCATCTCGTTGATTTTGGACAGCAATATGATTCTTAACTCTCACGTGAGAGCACGCGCGTGGAGAAAGTTAGGTCGTACGCGTCAACGTGCTCGCCATTGGCGCCCAAGGTATCACGCTTCACGATCAAAGGGTTAATTCCTGGGGGCGAGCGCTTCGGCGTGGGCACCTTCATGGCTTGGCACTTTCAATCCGGTCGGCAACTCGCAGTTGAGATCGAAGCATAGGATTCCGCATCTTCTGGTGAAACGCTTACATCTTCATTGACTTGGCGCTATGATGCGGCAATTCTGTCATTGCGCTGGGGATTTGAAGCTTAGGATTGAACCGCTCAACTCAATCTCATTGCCAATGTCCTACTCATATCGCAGCGCATCCACGGGATTCGAGAGTGCGGCTCTGATGGCCTGAAAGCTGACGGTCGCTAACGCAATGGTCAATGCTACGGTTCCCGCAACAACGAACGTTAAGGCTTTTAGTTCGACGCGATAGGCAAAATCTGCAAGCCAATTGCTCATCACCAGATAAGCGATGGGACTCGCCACGGCAATGGCCACCATGACAAGCCTGGTAAACTCCTTAGACAAAAGGATGAGGATGCTGGGAATCGAGGCTCCGAGTACTTTACGAATACCCACCTCTTTTGTGCGTTGCTCTGCAGTGAAAGCGGCCAAACCGAAAAGGCCCAGACAGGCGATCAAAATAGCAAGCGCGGCAAAGATGGAAAAAAAGCGTTGCAATTGCTCCTCGGATCGATACAGGGCATCGAACTGCTGGTCGAGAAGTTGATACTCGAACGGACGATGCGGAGCAAATTCTGCCCATTTATCCGACAAAAAATCGAGCGTGGCAGAAATGTCTCGAGGACTGACTTTGACCAGGAGGTACTGAAAGTCTCTTGGCGAAATAAACAGCACAAGCGGATTGATCGCCGAGTGTAATGAAGCATAATGAAAATCTTTCACGACGCCTATGACTCGACCTTTCCGGCCGTGTAAGTTCAACGTCTCGCCCAATGCCTCTTCAATCTTCCAGCCGAGCTTGCTGACGGCCGATTCATTTAGGATGTAGTCGTAAGCCTCAGTGTGTGCTGGACTCTTTGTGAAATCCCGCCCGTGTGCCAATTCCAACTCAATGGTTTTAATGAAATCCGGGTCCACGATCCAGCCGACCATTAGCGGATATTCTTCTTGTGAGAGTCCTTCGGCTTGCACTAAATAGCCGCCTCTTACTTTTCCGGGCACCGCTCCCACAGCCGAGACATTCAACACGTTCGAATGCTGACGCAAGGCACCTTTCAAGGCCTCCCGGTTCTGCTGAAGTTGGCGGTCTCCGAATGGAAGGACGAGAATTTGATCTTTCTCGAATCCTAATTTCTTATTTCGAACGTACTGCAGTTGGTTGTTAACGACCACCGTACCCACGATCAAAAACACAGAAACCGCGAACTGAAAAATCACCAGGATTTTCCTGAATTGTGCTCCTCTTATGCCCCTTTGTTGTTCACCCTTCAGCACACTAACAGGCTGAAAACCGGAAAGAACTAATGCAGGGTAGCTTCCCGCAACAAACCCGACTAACAAGGTAATCGCTGCGATGATTGACAGCGTCATAAAATTGTTGACATAATTAGTGTCCAGATGCTTGCCGATCAAGGCGTTGTAACTCGGCAAGACGAACTCCACGAGACCGATGGCGAGCAAAAGCGCAATCATGGCAGTCAGAAAAGACTCGCCGAGGAACTGAGCCATAAGGTAGCCCCGATGCGCACCAGCAACTTTGCGGACGCCAACTTCTTTTGCGCGTCGTGCAGATCTGGCTGTGGCCAGATTCATGTAGTTGGTGCAAGCCACAAGCAAAATAAGCGCTGCGATAGCCGAAAATCCGTAAACATACGCGACATCGCTTCGGAGGGCGTAATCACTTGCAATGTCCTGGGAATGCAACCGAATGTCTTTTAGAGGTTGTAAAAATAAGCCGCTCGCACTCGCATCCTCACCAAATTCTTGCTCCAAGAATGCAGGAATTTTGTCCCGAAGCGAGGCTATCGAACGCTCATCCCCAAGCAAAAAATACGTTGCAAAATTGGCAGAGTCCCAGGTTTCCTCGTCAGCGGTACTCCAATGACGAATGGAGACGAAGGAAGCCAAATAGTCAAATTGAATATGGGAATTGGATGGAACGTCCTGCATCACGCCGGTCACTTCACACGTTCTGGAATTATCAATTTGGATGATTTCGCCAAGCGGATTTTCATTGCCAAACAGCTTTCGGGCGCTGGTTTCCGTTAGAACAATCGTGTTCGGTCGGGAAAGCGCTTTGTCGGGATCTCCAACCAAAAGTGGATACGAGAAAATAGAAAGGAAAGTGGAATCGGCATACGCAAAGCCTTCTTCCAGAAATTTCTTGTCACCGTAACGAACAATGACTGGAGAAATTGCACCCCAACCGTAGTAACGAGCGAAAGATTCGATCTCAGGAAATGTACGTGTAAACAGCGGCCCCAGCCGGGCTGGGGTTGAGGCTATCTTTACGTCTTTGCCCCCAAACTTAATATGATAAATGGCCCGATAAATTCTCTCTGAATTTTGGTGGAAGGTGTCGAAGCTGAACTCGTCTTGCACATAGAAGACAATCAGCAGACAGCACGCCAGGCCAACGGCCAGCCCCGCAATGTTGATAAATGAATAGGTTTTGAACCTCAGAAGATTGCGGACAGTGGTTTTAAGATAGTTTTTAAACATGCATTCTGCTCCCGTGAAATATTTAGTCGTCAACAAGTAACTTTACGAAACTTTGAAAGTTTAGTAAAGTTATTTTTTTGGTCCCGGCTTGGGGTTCAGTTTTAACTGACCCTCTCGGACGTAAAATGGTTGCACTTGTGCCTTCGGCAGGTGTCTACTCATATCGCAGCGCATCCACGGGATTCGAGAGCGCGGCTTTGATGGCCTGAAAGCTGACGGTCGCAAGTGCGATCAGGATGACTAAAATCGCCGCACTGATGAACGTGATGATGTCGACTTGGGTGCGGTACACGAAATTCTCCAGCCAATCTTGCATGACCAAATAGGCTACCGGAAACGCAATCACGCTTGCCACGGCAACCCATTTTGTAAATTCCCTGGAGAGCAAGAGAACGAGACCGGTGACCGACGCTCCCAGGACTTTTCGAATGCCAATTTCTTTGGTTTTTTGTTCAGTCGTAAACGAGGCCAATCCCAACAATCCCAAACATGCGATGAAAATGGCGATAAACGCAAACGATGCGAACAGTCTGGCGGCGTTCTCGTCCGAGCGATAAATCTCTCTGAAATGTTCGTCGAGAAAATCATACTCAAACGGTCGCCCGGGAACATATTTGTTCCAAATGGACTCGATGTCGGCAATCGTGTCTCCGACACCATGAGGACTCACTTTTATCAACAGAAAACGAAATCGATCCGGATTGACCATCATGATCAGCGGCTCAATTTTTTGACGCAACGAATAGAAGTGATAGTCCTTCACCACACCGACAACTGAGTAATTCGGAGCATCCCCACTTCTAACAAATTCTTTGCCAATGGGATTCTTCCAACCGATCTCTTTGACCGCCGCTTCATTGATGATAACCGAGGTAAGCGTATCCGAGGCAAACTTTCTCGAAAAATCTCGACCTTGCACAATTTGCATCTTCATGCTTTCGACAAAATCGAAATCCACGTAGCTGTATCGCATCATCATTTCCACTTCGCCATTGCTGTTCGCGATCTCCATCGTGCCCTGGGAATCGCTTGCGCCTCCCAAGCCGGCCGAGGCCGTAACGTCCGCGATATTGGCGTGCTTCTTTAATTCATGTTTTAGCAGCGCGACCTTGTCGCGAACTTCACTGCTTCGCAACGGCAGATAGACCACCTGGTCTTTGTTGAAGCCCAATTCCTTGTTGCGAATGAATTCCATTTGATCTCGGATCAGACCCGTACTGATAATGAGGGTTATGGCAATGGCAAATTGAGCCAAAACCAGAGCTTTTCTGAGCACCGAACCTTTTGCAGTGGACGTAAACGCGCCTTTCAAAGTCTCGACTGGTTGATACCCGGAAAGGAAAAAAGCGGGATAACTGCCGGCAATGACACCCACGATGAGCGCAATCCCAACCAATTCCAGTATGAAGATCCAATTCTCGTAGTAGTCGACGATGATTCTGTTTTCAAAAATAGTCTTAAATGTCGGATAGACCAATTGCACCAAAGCCAGGGCAACAATCAGTGACAGAAAAGTGGTGATGATGGATTCGCCCAGAAATTGGGTGATCAACTGTTTTCGATTCGAGCCTACGACTTTGCGAAGTCCCACTTCTCGGGCCCTTTTGGCAGAACGTGCCGTCGACAGGTTCATGAAATTGATGCACGCGATCAAAAGCACAAACGCGGCGATGGTTGAAAACAAATAAACATCGTTGATGCTGCCCTGATTAAAATTAAAGCTCTGATAGCGGATGTGCCCCGAATGCAAATGAATGTGCTGCAACGGCTGCAAATACAGTTCAAAGCTCCTTTCCGAGGCAGGCCCCACGTGCTTATCAAGAAATTCCGGGAACCGCTCTTCGACTTCAGATTGCGCGACACCCTCCTTGAGCAGCACGTATGTTGCCAGCGTGTTGGTGTTCCAGCTTTTCAGCCAACTGAGTTGGTCTTCCAGAGTCACATACGAACCGAGCATATCAAAACGGATGTGAGAATTTCGCGGGTAGTTCTGCATGACTCCGGTGATGGTGTAGTCGTTCACACCACGACTGTGATGCACCGTGACCGTTTTGCCGATGGGATCTTCGTCACCAAAATATTTCCGGGCCAGGTCTTCGTTAATGATCAGAGAGTGCGGGTTGCTCAGTGCGGTTTCGGAATTTCCCTGCTTCANNCGGGTTGCTCAGTGCGGTTTCGGAATTTCCCTGCTTCAAAGGGATGGTGAAAATCTTAAAAATCTCCGGATCGGCAAAAGCGACATCGCGTTCGTAAAACCCTTTTTCACCGTACTGGATGAAAAAGGTGCCCATGGGCCAAATTCTTGTGGAATGGGTGATTTCCGGGAAAGCCTGTTTCAGTGCTGGTGCCAGCGGTCCCATGGTTACGGCCACATGCTGTGTTCCGACTCCGGCGTGACGTTGAATTTCTACGGGACGATAGATGCGGTCGGCTTGTTCATGAAACGTGTCGTAATTCAATTCATTCTTGATGTACGTCGTGATCAGGATAAAACAAGCCAGTCCAATCGCCAATCCTGCTATGTTGATAAAAGAGTAGATTTTATTTTTCAGCAAGTTGCGAATGGTTATTTTTAAGTAGTTTCTTACCATGGGAGGGCTCCTTCAATTACGGTAGATTATCGACATCGATTCTACACTACTTTGGGTTCTTTTTCACAGATAAGTGTAGGGTTTTTGGCAAAATGCAAAAGCGAAGAGCGTGGAGCGAGAGAGCGACAAAAGCGCTCTTCGCTTTACGTTTTCGGCTGGCGCCGACGCATAATCGAGCATCGTTAGCCCTCAAAAAACCCGTCACTGAATGTGAAATGGGACGCTTTCTTTTTGAGACACAATCAAGTGCAAAAGCGTTCTCATATGCAGAGAATTTCGCGGAAAGAATGTTTTTTCGCGCATGCGGTTTACATTGCTGTAAAGTTACTTCACCTGCGATCGGGCCTGATGACTAACCGAACTACGCTTTGAACCTACTGGACCACATGATGCCCGCACGGCGAGGTTTGAGATCAGCGGCCATCCTCCAGGGGATGCGTTTCCCGAACGAACGCACCGGGTGCGAAAGTAATTGGTTGAACGGCGTCTCGTAGGCGAAGAGACCCCCGTTGATGAGCACACGACGGATTTCCCGTAGCGCTTTCACCCTACGGTTGATGTGATAAAGCGTGCCAAAATCTAACACAATGTCAAAAGTCTCGTCCGGAAAGGGCAGGTTTCGCACGTCGTTTTGGTAGAGTTCTGCGCGAACTTCGTGGCGCATCAATCTTTTTTGAGCTTGTTCCAGTGGCTGCTCGTCAATGTCAATTCCCACGAGTCTGCGTGGCTGACAGAGTTTCGCGAGTGGCAAAAGTGTCATGCCGCTGCCACAGCCAACTTGCAGGATGCGTTTGCAAGTCGGGAGTCTCAGCGATTTAACAAAGAAGGGGACTTCCATACGTTCGTGCAGAAGCTCGCGCCACTTTGCATGCTTAAAGGGGAGATATTCATCGTTCACAGGCAGAAATTCCTGGCCATAAGTAAGCAACGATACCGGCTGGCGTTCTGTAGTCGCTGTCCTTTCCATTCACGTCTCCGTTTGCTGAAAAATGCCTGGTTGAACTAAACGTGAAATTGAACGCAAGCGATATGCCAGTCAGAAGCTTGCCAACTCGAATGTCTTTAATTTATTGTTTTGTAAAAATTTAGAGGCAGATACAGCAATCGAGAAGGGTGACAGCGAATCAAGGGCATGTAAAGCTGGTTCACGGTAAAATCCAAAGACAAACTAAATTCACTTATATTCATACATCTAAATCGAATTGTCAAACCCGCTTTTCAGGCTGTACGTTGTTTCAATTTGGTGAACGATTCGATGATGCTGACGCCGAGCACTGCTGCCGCTACCATCCACAAAACAGAGTAGCCAAGTGTAGGGATATTTGAGCCATCTCTCACCAACCATGTAGCTAATGCACCGGCACCAAAAACGTTGATGACTATCGCCCCCTCAAGACCCAAGCCCGCTAATCCCAAAGAATCACGAAATCTCTCAATTAGAAGGGCAATTCCGATTCCAATCAGGATGCCACCTAAAACAGTTGGTAGGAATAGGCTTTCACCAATAGGCAACTTGAGAATTCCAAATACAACATCAGGAACGAGTAGAAGCGGCAGCCCCAAGACCAGATTGATGATTGCATCCGCCGTCAACAGAGTCGATTCTTTCATACATCTCTCCCAGCTTTGTTACGTGTGAGTTCTCAACAAAAGGGCCATACTTGAAAAAACTGGCGCTTGTATGCTTTATCAAAGTCACAACTTGTCAGCTTGGTCCGGTTCTCCGACTTTGAGATTTTGGAAGCGCCTTTAATCAGTTTATTGACGAGCCCCATTATGTGTTTCTTTCTCCCACGAGGTCCAGCGGCCGGATAGCGTGTTCCTTCATGGAGTTTAAGACGCCGGTTTCTGGCCTTTAGTTTAATCAGACGATATGGTATACTTTCATCATATTTCTGCATTCCATATTGCCTAACTGCCTTTTCTACCTCTCTTTGAATCATAGTCAGAAACATTCTCGATTGCTTCTGATGGACTTTCTTCATTATGTGTTCCTTAATGGTAGCAGGCGATTACATTGCCTAACCTAAACTAATACTANNCTTCTCTTGAGAAGAGAAGGGGGCTATTTTAAACAGCATGTCCAGGCGCAGGAGAAAGTCCCCCTCTCTTGGCCAAGAGAGGGGGATTTAGGGGGTGAGTTCGAAAAAAGTTTCGCTGTAGTGCTAATTTGAATTCGAATTCAGGTACGAAAAAACCATCAATTAACCTGCTTTTCTCGAAACAACAAGTGAATGAATCGGTCTCTCGGACCCGGGTTGTAGATTTGAACCAGTTCCCAATTTCGATCGTAACTTTGGATGCTGCGCTTGAGCTGCTCAATCCGATTTGAGCCCACTTGCAGACCCTCCAAGTCTGCATCCGGTGTCCATTCAAAAGCTTCAACTCGGAAATTGAATCGCTTCTTCTTGTCTGCAATGGTCACTTCAACTTTGGCGGTCTTATCGGCAGCGAGACTTGGAATGGGCACACAAATGTCGTTCATATCAACTACTCCTGATGATTGTGAGTAACGATTCCGTTTGTCTACTCAATTTACGATGTCATTACATGTTTTTCAACAAAATTGTGATGCTATTCATAACGCAGCGCATTTGCGGGATTGGTGACAGCCGCTTTGATGGCCTGATAGCTGACCGTCAGCAGCGCAATTGTCAGGGCCAGGAATGCCGCAAATAGCAGAGTTTGCCAGAGCAACGGCGAAGTCCAACTGAAATCCATTCGATATGCGAAGTCTTGCAGCCAGTTTTGCATGGCAGAATAGGCAACCGGCCAGGCAACGACGTTGGCGACGATCACCCATTTGCTGAAATCTTTGGAAATGAGCAAGACGATGTTCGATACCGTCGCTCCGAGGGTTTTGCGAATGCCGATCTCTTTGGTGCGCTGCTCGGCGGTAAATGAAGCCAGCCCGAACAAACCGAGGCAGGCGACAAAAATGGCCAATATGGCAAATGCGCCGAAAATCCTTTCCAAACGTTCCTCTGAATGGTACATCTGATCGAACACCTGATCCAGGAAGAAATAATCGACAGGCCGTTCAGGTTCAAACGCCTGCCATTTCCCTTTGATGAAATCCATCGTGTCCGAGATGTTGGCAGCCGTCAGTCGGATGGACAAGTAGCGAAACGATTCCGGTTGTATATACATCACCAGCGGTTGGATGGTTTGATGCAACGAACGAAAATGGAAATCGTCGACCACCCCGATGACGTGGCCGCTTTGATAGTTCCACGAGCCGTCTTCATTGCGTGCAATCGGTCTGGCAATGCGTTTGCCAATCGGGCTTTCCCAACCAAGCTGTTCAGCAGCGGTCTGGTTGATAAGAAATGCCTCGGATTCGTCCGTCCCCATCTGCCTGGAAAAGTTTCTTCCGGCAACAAGATCGATTTCCATGGTTTCGAGATAATCGTGGTCAACCACCAGCACTCTCGAAGAAAACCGGTCGTTCTCGGCTCGTCCTTCCACTTCAAAGGGCATGCCCCAGTCGCCGCCTCCCGGTAGATTTGCAGATGCGGCAGCGCTAATAACGTTCGGATTTTGCAGCAGTTCATTTTTTAAAAAATTGTACTTTTGTTTGGCTGCGTCATCCTGGAGGCGGACAACCAATATTTGCTCCTGGTTCATCCCCAGTTTCTTATTGCGAATGTAATTGAGTTGTTGAAAGACCACGGTCGTGCCGATGATGAGAACGATGGCGATGGTAAACTGGAGGACGACCAAACCTTTTCGAACGGTGGTGGCACTTGCTGCCCCTGAATTGAGCATCCCCTTTAGCACAGATATCGGGCGAAAGGACGACAAAAATAGGGCGGGATACGCACCAGCGAGCAGTCCGACAAACAATGAGATCGCGATGAGAGCAAAGAACAGAGCGGGATTGTCAAAGTAGTGCACGCTCAGTTCTTTTCCCGCCATTGAGCCGAAGGTCGGCAAAAGCAGCTCCGACAATCCGATGGCCGCCAACAAGGCAAGGAAGCTGAGTAGGACGGATTCGCCGAGAAATTGGTTAATGACCTGCAGTCGCTGCGCCCCGACGACTTTGCGCAAGCCGACTTCTTTGCAGCGATTTGCCGAGCGCGCCGTCGCCAGATTCATGAAATTGATGCAAGCGATGAGCAGGATAAACACCGCAATGGCGGTGAAGATATAAACATAGGCGATGTCGCCGTTGGCCTCAAATTCGCGGAACAGATCGGAATGCAGATGGATATCCGTAATCGGCTGAAGTTTGACAAGATAATTGATCGGCTCGTCATCTGTAATGTGCGTTCGAACAAACTCCGGAAACTTCTGTTCCAGCACAGCGGGAGACACATCCGGCTTCAGAAGCAGGTACACATGGAAGTTGTTCATACGCCAAGCGTTCAGGTCGAAGAAGTTGTAACTTACGAACGAGACCAGAAAATCAAAATGGAAATGGGAATTGCGCGGCACATTTTTGACCACGCCCGTGACTTGATATTCCTCATCGTTGTCGATGATCAGCCTCTTCCCGATGGGCTCCTCATCACCAAAATACTTTTGTGCCAGGTCTTCTGAAATGACCAATGTATTTGGTTGGGTAAGGGCCGTTTTGGGATTGCCTTTGATGAGTGGAAACGTAAACACGTCAAAAATCGTGGAGTCGGCGTAGAGACCCCCTTCTTCAAAAAACACTTTGTCCTGATATCGAACCAGGCTGCGACTGAAGAAGCGAAAACGCACGAAGCTTTCTACCTCCGGGTAGTCTTTAAACAGAGCCGGACCCCAGGGTGCGCCCACTCGGGCAATGCCGTCCGTTACATCTTCTTTATCTAATTTGATCACCCGATAAATTCGATTTGCGTTTTCATGGAAGGTATCGTATCCGAGTTCGTCTTCCACCCAAAGCAAGATCAAAATACAGCATGCCATGCCGATGGCGAGCCCGGACACATTGATGAGAGAAAACAATTTGTGCTTGAGAAAGTTTCGGATGGCGACTTTCAAGTAGTTTTTGAACATGACGCATTCCAAATGTTTATTGGGCCAAAACTTCAAATAAAATAATAAGGATATAAGGGTGAAGCGGTTGGAGGGTTTGAGGATAGAACAGCCTATTGAATGTCTATTTGGCTCGTGGCCCCTATATCCTTATTCATCGGATAACTTTCAAAAAACATACCATGATTGTTTTTTAAAGATTTAAGGCGAAGTTGTTTGTCAAATGTATGAAAAAGTATCCGCTGGCATTACAGCAGATGTTCGTGAGCGAACAATTGACGGCAGTATCTCATGGTGCTTCTCAGGATCTCAGCAAGCGTTTGTCTGGCATGTAAGGTTCGATTTGAAAAATTGACACGTGTTGCAAGTCTGAATGGAGTGGATTGATAAGCACATTGAATTCATGTTCAACTACTGCTGAAGGAACTCGGAGTAGCAGGCATTCATTTGTGTTGGCCCAATTTGTTCCCAGGTCGACCAAACTTGAAGGGGCCGGATAGTCTCTCCAGTTTTCAGGCAAGTCATGGACTGATATTTCCTTTGGAATGATCTTGTCCGGTATGCTCAACGTCCTAAGCTCAAATCAGTAGGCAGAATAGCTAAAGATACGTGCACCAGATACTCAACCGTGGCTAATGCCCGATTCTTCGACGTGTAAACAATGCTCGTGCCTTTGTGATTCCATCGACCCCCATACAACCTTGCTCCAGTTCCAGACAAGTCTTCAATGTAAGCTGATCTGGCGATACGATAGACCTTCATTAGGAGAATACGCCGTGTTCCATTCGGCCAAGTTCATCGAGCACCATATCCACACCAAATTTTGAGTTTAGAAGACGGATAGGGGGCTTGTCACGCAAAGCCTTGTTGGGGTGATTCATCCAGGTTAGGAATTTATTCCGGTCTTCAAACACTTCTGAACCTCGGGCCGCGACTTCCGCAATCTGCAGTATCTGCTCTGACACGACACGGTTGAATGGTTTCTTTGAGGTGTATCTTTGTATTGTCCGTTCGGTGACAGGCAGTAAACGTGCCACTTCACTCATCGTAATAGATAAGTATTTGGCAAGATGCACCAAAGCATCTTTCGTTACGCCTCTGTTGCCTAATTCGACCAAATCCATGCGACTTTGAAGACTTGTCCTTAATACTTTTTCCCACCTAAAATCTTCGCCAGAGTAGATAACTCCATATCGTCACCTTTTCATACTTGATGACACTTTTCGGAAGTATAACGACAAATAACGTATTAGTCAAGAGGATTCAAAAATTCACATTCAAGCCTGGCAGCCATCTCAAAAGCTTGGGATTATTCTTGGCATGGTTGAGCACTCCAATCTGAATGCCGTTCAGTTCATCAGCATAATTGAAAATGCCAATGGTAATGCCGCTTTGCCGACCCTGAATGTGATTGAACGCGCTGACAGAAAGACCGCTGAATGTCCCTCTTTCGGTAATTCTAAAATAGGCGGGTGCGACGGCCAATCCATCGAAATCCAGTCCGCCTGCTGCCGTCGCCATGGCGATGCCTTCTATCTCAGTTGCCCCGAGACCAATTCCCGCGACCGTGAGGCCTCTGAGCGTTCCGCCCGCCCCGGTAGCGATTCCGGCTACCGTAAGACCGGTTAGATCGCCGCCGGTCCCCACCGCGATCCCGGCAAAGGTCAACCCTGCAATGCCATTGCCTGACCCCACTCCAATTCCGGCAATATTGATGCCCTGGATGTGGCCGCCAGCGCCGAGGCCCAATCCGCCGACTGAAATCCCTCCGATGTCACCGCCTGACCCCAATCCGAGACCGCCAATCATAATGCCGGCGATGTTACTTCCGGCGCCCAAACCGAGCCCCCCGACACCGATGCCTTCAACCGAGCCTCCGGCGCCGACTCCCAGACCTCCGATGGCCAATCCAAAGACACGGTGACCGGACCCGACCCCGAACGACCCGATGGCTAAACCGTTTACGGCATCTTCGCCTTCCACACCGACAACTCCCAGAGAAATGCCGTTGTGGGTTCCCGCACCCGGTAAAATGCCCAAGGAAAACCCGTTGACCGTCCCTGTCGGCGGGTCTTTGGCTTTCCAAAATGTTAAGTTGAGACCGTTGACTCGCTGCAACCGAGTGTCACGAACGTTGATGCGAATGCCATTGACTTTGCGCGAATTGCCGAAACTGATGCCATACCCTTCAATGGTCAAATCGAGACTCTGCGCAAATGCGCTTTTTGAAATAAGAACGCAGAAAGAAAGTAGGAACAAAACGATTCGTTTTTTCATGGTAATGTTTGTAGTCCAGAGTTTTGAGTATTTTGATAATAAGAGGATGGCCTTCTATACTGAGGACGGGGATAGAAGTTTCACGCTATTTCTTAACTTGTCGATTGAGGCTTGCTCCGCACCATTCGCAAAATGAGGCAACGGCGAGACTCCATGGCTGCAAGTCTTGCATTCAATCATGGTGGCGGCTACTGGCACCGCAACGCGTCGACCGGATTCGATAATGCGGCTTTGAGAGCCTGATAGCTCACCGTGAGCAGGGCAATGGCAAGCGCTGCCACTCCCGATAGCACAAACGTGAGGAAGCTAAGTTCGATTCTGTAAACGAACTCCTGAAGCCAGCGATTCATGGAAAAATACGCGATGGGCGATGCAAGGGCAAACGCAATGCCGATCAGCAGAACGAGTTCTCTTGAAAGCAGAAAGACAATGTTCGAAATCGAGGCGCCCAGAACCTTGCGGATGCCGATTTCTTTGGTGCGCTGTTCGGCGGTGAAGGAGGCCAAACCAAACAATCCGAGACAGCCGATGAAAATAGCCAACGCCGAGAAATACTGGAACATTTCGCTTAATCTTTCCTCTTTGCGATAAATCTTATCGAAGACGGCATCCAGGAACGTGAAATCAAAAGGACGGTGCGGCACAATTTCGCTCCAGCTTTTCTCCAAAAACGTCAATGCCTCGGCAATGTCATGGCCGCTGATTTTGACGGCGAGATTATCGAGATAGTAAGGCCGGGGGGAGATTTGCACGAGCAAGGGTTCAATCTTATGATGCAGCGACCGAAAATGAAAATCCTTCACAACGCCGATGACCTTGCCTTTTTTGATGCGTCCCTGATCCACGCCGTGCATTTCAAGTTTTTTGCCTATGGCAGATGACGGATCCCATCCTATTTTGCTCAAAGCCGCTTCATTCAAGATGAAGGCATCACTGGTGTCGGTGGTGAACGTTTTCGCAAAATCCCGACCCTCGATGATTTCCATTCCGAGTGTCTCGATGAAGTCATGATCCACAAGCATGGTTTGCATATTCCATTGAAATTCGTCGCTCATTCCTTCGGCTTTGATCGGAAAATCTATGTCTCTTTCAATTCCTGGAATGGTGGATGTGGCCGTTGCACCTAAAATGTTCGGATTGGCTTGCAGCGTGTTCTTTATCGTCGACCAGTTTTGCTGGATGATTTCATCATGTACCGGAACCACGACGATTTGCTCTTTCTTGAAACCGAGGTTCTTGTTCTTGATGTAATTTAGCTGCTTTTGGATAATGCTGGCGTTGATGATGAGTCCGATGGAAATGGTGAATTGCACGACCACAAGAATGGAACGGAAATAAACGTGCGCGCTGCTGTTTTTGGACAAAAACTTATCCTCTTGCAGAACTTTGACCGGACGAAATCCCGAAAGGAACATCGCCGGATAAGTTCCGGATAGGAATCCCACCAACAAACTCAGACCTATAAATCCGACAATAATTTTCCAGTTTTCCAGGAGATTCAACTCCAGCTGCTTGTCTAACAGTTCGTTAAAATTTGGCAGCAAAAACTCAACAAGCCCGAGTGCGAGAATCAACGCAAGGACAGCGTAGAACATGGATTCGCCAAAAAATTGGCTGACTAACTGCCTTCTCTGCGCACCGACGACTTTGCGCAGCCCGACTTCTTTGGCTCGGTTTGCAGAACGCGCTGTGGCGAGATTCATGAAATTGATGCACGCGATCAGCAGAATGAAAAATGCGATGCTTGAAAACACATAAACGGAAATGATGTTGCCGGTCGGCTCGATTTCACCTTCAAGATTGGAATGCAAACGAATGTCGGTAACAGGCTGTAACTGCAGCTTTCTTTGGTCACGGGCCCAATCGCCGATGTTTTTCGCCATAAAATCCGGGAACTGACTTTCCAGCCGTCCAAGTGGGTAGTTTGGCGGCAGAAGAATGTATGTGTACATGGGCGGCCAGTACCAACTGGTAAGTGCCCAACCCTGAATGTCACGCACACTGCCAATGGATGCCAGAAAGTCGAAGTGAAAATGAGAATTGGATGGCAGATCTTCCAGCACCCCGGTGACTTTGAAATCGTAGGTCCCTTCCACAGTCAAAACCTGGCCGATGGGATTGTCATCACCAAAGTATTTTTGGGCGGTTTTTTCCGTGAGGATGATGGAGTACGGTGATTCCAATGCCGTTCTTGGATTGCCACTTTTGAATGCGAACGTGAAAATTTCGAAGAAGGTTGAATCCGCAAACATGAACTTATCTTCCTGGAAGCGCTTTTGCTCGTTCAGTTCGACGAGAG
>JAABYK010000478.1:15103-30770 GCA_011775825.1 Candidatus Zhuqueibacterota bacterium
TGACTCGATAAATGCGATCGGCGTGCTGATGAAATTTGTCATAACTAAGCTCATCTTGAATGTAGAGCAGAATGAGGATGCAAGCGGTCAGCCCAATGACCAATCCTGAAATGTTGATAAAGGAGTACCCTTTGTGTCTTAAGAAATTTCTGAATGCGATTTTCAGATAATTGCCAAACATGATTGGCCCTCCTGAATTGGGGGACAAGAGTTTTCGTTTTAACAAGTGCGGTCGGAAAAATCGAAGCACATCGACACAATACCACACATTTGCCCTGGCCTTGCCGATTTCCCGCACGCGGTTTCGGTAAAGTTCGTGGAGATCGCCCTGAACTTCTTCAATGAATTCGGAGGCGCAGTACCACTCGAGGAACGCGTCCGCAAGGCGCGGCGGTTCACGAAGTTCACATGTTTTGTTCTTGGACTGCATCAAATGTTACCTTCAAACGAGACATCCGGAATGAGTGCCCACAGTTTTTCCCGAATCTGCCGGATTTCAATGAGTGCTTCCTTGCCGGAACTTGTGATGCGGAAAAAGCGTTTCCGCCTACCTCCTCGCGAGGCCGTGGCGCCACCCATCCACGAATTTACGAAGCCCTTCTTTTCCAATCGATGTAACACAGAATGAATGGCGCTGATGGAGAGTTTTCTATCGGTCTGTTTCTCGATCTCTTCTCGAATGGCCACTCCGTAAGCGCTGTTGTAAAGCGCAGCCACGGTGAGCAGCACCAATTCTTCGAATTCGCCTAAATTTGTTCGTTTCATGATGGATTTACGTTACGAGACGTATCATTATTTGTTTCGCTTTTGTAGAAGAAATTAAGTTTGAATGGAGATTGACGAATACTCAAAATTCCAGAATTATCAACCGCTGCCGATGTGTTTTAAGTAAAGAAATAAAAAGGTTATTAGCTCTGTGAATTGTTTGTCACAACTTTTGCTTTTCTGAGTTAAGCATGCCATTCGGATGGATTTTTGCAGTCCGGGGATGTTTGATTGAAGAAAAGGTTGTGTTGTAAAAAAGTCTGCTTGAGGTGAGTTTTACGATGACCGAATTAGAATACTTGTGTGGCCTGATTTTGTTGTTAATTGGCTTTAATCTTGGCTATTACGAAGCCGGCAAAGGCCTCGTTTTGGATGATTTTAAAAAAATGGTTCGGCAAGTCGTTAGCAAGGTGCGAAAATAGAGTTGCCTCAATTGAGGCAATGATCCGGCTTCGAACAAATCCATCAAAAAGTTCAAGGCCCCAAACAACCAAACTAATTGAATGGATACTCAGGACAAAACAATCGGATATTTGAAAACGTCTTTTCTTACGTCAGGTCTTTTTGACAAGACCCACAATCCATAACAGAATGACCGCCCCGATTAGCGCCGCGATCAAGGAACCGATGATTCCACCTCCGACGGCGATATCCAACGTGTCGAAAAGGAAACCGCCGATTAATGCTCCGATAACCCCCACAATGAGATTACCAACCAACCCAAACCCCTTACCCTTCATAATTTGTCCGGCAAGCCAGCCTGCAACCAATCCGATTAAGAGAAACAGTAAGAGATTCATTTTTCCCTCCTTATAAAGTGAGATGAGATTGAATGTGTTTGAGGCCTTGGTACTCAGTTAGTTTGACTGTAATCGTTTAAACCACGAACAAATCAGAGCTTAGTGCTGGTACTGTCAGAAACAGGTTTGAAAAATTCGAATCTCGAAATCCGAAACAATTTCAAAACTTGTCCTTCTTGGTTGCCATTTTCAAAACGTCAGCTCCCCGCCTCAATCGTTTTGAATTCCGCTTTTGGCGATTCGGATTTGTGTCGAATTTCGGACTTCAAATTTCGATTTTATCAGGGGACAACTCTCAAATACACGGTAATACCTCAACATATTTTTGAAATTGTGTACTTATTCTATGACTGGTGTACCCAACGTACCGGATCGCCAACGCATATCTCGTCATCATCCAAGACTTCTGCAAAAGCGCCGCCGCCCCAATTGTCGTACAAAGCATCCTTTAATCCGGGCAAAGCTTCGTCCATGCGTTCGCAAGGTTTGGTCTCGCCCGCAATCCGCAGGCGACAAGCGCCCACCTGCAGAATGCGACCACGAGAATCGGCCAGAGGCAGACCGCTCACCATCAAATTGGCACGTCTGGCCGAGGGCGCCACTGACGCCTTCAATTTCTCCATCAACTCGTCCCATACTTCCTTCTCGATGATGGTCACCTGTCGTTTGCCACCCTGGTTGGCGTTGTTGACAATGCCCTTTCCAGCCAGCAATTCTGCCCGATCGGTCCGGTCCATGGGTCCGTGTTTAAACCGTTTTATCCAGATGGCCTCGAGTTTGCCTTGTTGATTCATTATTCCATTTTATCCCAATCCGGGACTGGCCTATCCTTTACTTTTGCCATTACTTCATCAAAATCAGAAAAAATTTCTTTTTTGGAATAATCCTTCCAATATTTTGAGATATTTTGACTGGCTTCTAAATTCCCAATTTCTTTGGTAAACATATACATCGCAAGTTGGTTTATTGATACGCCTTGCTGCTCAGCAATTAACGCAAGTCTATGTTTTAAATCAGCGGGCACTCGAATGGTTAAAACACTTGCTTTAGACATAATTCTCTCTCCATTTCTTTACAAACTTACCTGGAGTAATTATTTTTGATTGTTCAAACTTTAGTTCGGCATTTTCAAAATCTTTGACATTACTTGTAATAAGATAGTCACTTTGGCTTGTCACAGCCAATTCGACAATCATATTATCTTTTTCGTCTTTTAGATTCGGACGCAATAAAAAGTATATTTCGTAAATTTTACTTGTGTAAGCTATAAATCTCAAGAATTTTTCTATATCACTTAATTGTAACCCAAAATCTGTGAGCGATTTATCTCTCGTCAGAACATCTTGATATTCTTGAAAAACTGGTACAGAAAGCGCAATCTGAATTTTTCCATTTCTCACCTGCTGTAAAATAAAGTGCGAGGCTCCAGTTTTACTTTTCAATGCTTGATATAAAATATTCGTATCCAAAAGTGACTAGCATATAGAAAGATAGTATATATGCTGTCAAAATGCCCAAGTTCTTTTATTGCGCTAAACAGTCGGCGGCAATCGAGACGATTGCAGGACAAACTTCACCGCATGCTCGTTCTTTCTCCCAACAGGAACGTTTCCAGAAACAGCGCTACCGCATTGTAGTAGTAATCGCGATTGCTTTTCTTGCGAAAGCCATGCCCTTCATCTTTGGCCAGCAGATACCAGACTGTGCCCCCGTTTTCGCGAATGACCTCCACCATTTGTTCGCTCTCACTGGCCGGCACCCGAGGATCGTTCAAACCCTGGGCGATGAGCATGGGTTTGGTGATTTTGTGAGCATTAGTGGTCGGAGAGATTTCATTAAGAAACTCGTGCATTTTTGGATCCCGTTCATCGCCGTATTCCACCCGTCTGAGATCCCGGCGATAATCCTTGGTGTTTTCCAGAAAGGTCACGAAATTGCTGATGCCGACGATGTCGACACCGCAGCGCAGTCGGTCGTTGTAATGAAACATGGAAGATAGTACCATGTAGCCACCGTACGAACCCCCGATGACCGCCACGCGATTCGCATCCAGATCCGGCTGCTTCTCGATCCAATCCAACAACTTACCGATGTCTTTGACCGAATCTTCACGCTTGTAAGCGTTATCCAGTTTTACATAACTTTTGCCGTAGCCGGCAGAGCCCCGAACGTTGGGGGCCAGAACCGCAATCCCTAACTCGTTAAGATAATACTGAAAACTCCAACTGAAAAACGGACGATATTGGCCTTCCGGACCGCCGTGAATCGAGATCAATACCGGCAATGGCTGTCCGCTTGTATTATTCGGCCTGTAGTAAAATGCCGGAATCATTCGCGGCTCGCCATCTACTTCGTCAAAGGTCTCGTAGTGGATAAGTTCGGGCACCACGAAATTATCGGTATTCAAGCCGCCCACCTCGCTTTTGGTCCAGCGGGTGAGTTTGCGGTTTGCGATATCCAAAACAAACACATCGCCGGGCGTTTGCGGCGTGTTGAGCACCATGCCCAAACGACTGTTGTCAGGATGAAATTCAAGGCCGTAGATTTGGCCAACCGGAATGTCAGGAAGCCCCTGTTCGGTTTCGGACTCCAGATCCCAGAGATGCAGCTTGCTGATGCCGCCTTCGTTGGTCACAAACGCCAGGAATTTTCCGTCATCGGATAAATCGAAGCTGTTCACATCCCACGAAATATCTTCGGTCAACACCTCCGTCTGTTGAGTCTCAAGATTATAGTACTGCAAACGCTGGAATTCACTGTTTTCGTCGGACGTCAGGTAGATTCCTTTGCCATCCTTTGCCCACATCACGCCACCGTAGGCAATCTTCTCTTCAGATGGATTGATTTGAGTCAATTCTTTTGTCTCCAAATCCAGAATATAAGGATAGGACTCGTTGATGGACACATAATTGAACACGATTAGCCTGGAATCATCGGGAGACCAGTCGACTGCCACCCAGGTTCCTGTTTTCTCCAACGCGGCCTGAGCTTGCTCTGGCTGGGCAAGGTCAGCTACGAAGACATCCCAATCCCGACCGTTCCGCTTCGTGGAATAGTACGAGAAGCGGTCGCCGTGGTTGGACCACAAGCCGAACCCGTTTCGGGATTTGCCATCCGTGAGCATTTGATAAATCCCGGTTTCCATATCGAAATAAAAAAGCTGGTAGAATTCCGAGCCGCCCACGTCTTTGCTGAAAAGAAAGCCGGGATCATCAGCGACCGGTCGCATGTTGGCGCCGCCAACCGGTTCAGCAAAAAATGTGATCTGCTGACGTGCGCCGAGTGGAGTTTTCACCCAATGAATTTGCCTGGTTTCGCCAAATCTTGTGGAGATAAGCATCCCTTCGCCGCCCGGATGCCAATCCTGCAAGGAAGCGGACCGAATGTTCTGGTATTGCAGCATCCGTTCCTGAATATGCGCTGGAATTTCCGGAATGCCTTCAATGACCAAATTGCCTTTTTCAATTCGTTCAACCTGGCCGTAAAGAAAGCTTGTAACGATGAGAACGAACAAAAGGCAGATAATCCGTTGGGCACGTGCTCTTTTCATGATGAACTCCTTTAAATAACTTTGGGTTGGTGTGAGTAAATTGTTTGAATCTCCAGGAGGTAATCTACCCAAGTTTAAGCATGATTCCTCAAAAAATCAATGATTTTTTAAACATTTAAAGCTTGAAAAAAATTTAAAATTGTTTTAATTGTGCCCAGGCCGAAATGAAAGTTTCGTGTGAAGAAGCTATTGTGACAAACTCAAATGGCAGAAAACTCAAATAACAAGAAGGACAAAAAGCCAGCCCTGACAACACTGCGCTACGCATTTTGGAACATCGTGTGGCCGAGGCGACGTCTGCTTCTGGTCGGCCTGGTTTTGATCATCCTCAATCGTTTGGCCGGATTGGTGCTGCCGGGCGCAAGCAAGTTTCTCGTCGATGAAGTTATCGCTGAGGGCGACGTTGGTATGCTCAAATTGCTGCTCCTGGCCGTGGGCGGGGCCGTCCTCGTGCAGTCCGTCACTTCGTTTGCGCTGACCCGACTGCTCAGCGTCGAAGCCCAGCATTTGATTTCAATACTGCGTGCAAAAGTTCAGCAGCACATCATCTATCTGCCGGTGCAGTATTTCGACAACACAAAATCGGGCGAACTGGTTTCCCGGATCATGACGGACGTGGAGGGGGTGCGCAACCTGGTCGGCACCGGACTCGTGCAGCTTTTCGGCGGCATCCTGACTTCGGTACTGGCGCTGATTATTTTAATCAACATCAATGCTCTGCTGACGCTGTATGTTCTCCTGCCGCTTGTGTTTTTTGGACTCATCACTTTGAAGGCGTTCGGTTATATCCGGCCGATTTTTCGGGAGCGAGGAAAAATCAATGCAGACGTGACCGGTCGTTTGACCGAATCACTCGGAGGCATTCGCGTCGTGAAAGGATTTCATGCCGAGCAGCATGAAATAAACGTGTTCAAACAAGGCGTACAGCGACTTTTTGAGAATGTGAAAAAATCACTGACCGCGACGAGTCTGGTGACGAGTTCGGCAACGCTGCTGATGGGGCTGGCGAGCGTGGGCATCATGTGGATTGGCGGAACCATGATTTTGGAAGGCAACATGACCGTCGGCGATCTCCTCGCGTTCATTCTGTATCTGGGGTTTCTTATTGCGCCCATCGTGCAAATGAGCAACATCGGTAGTCAAATCACCGAGGCGTTCGCAGGCCTGGATCGCACGGAAGAAATCATGAACGTGGCCAAAGAGAACGAAGATCACACCCGGACCATCGTTCTCAACAGCTTCAACGGCGACTTCAAGTTTGAGGATGTGATATTTGCCTATGAAGAAGGCAACGATGTTTTGAAGAACATAAGCTTCGAAGCTCCGGCAGGCACGATGACGGCCCTGGTCGGCAGTTCCGGTTCCGGTAAAACCACCATTGCCGGGTTGGCCGCGTCATTTCTGACCCCAAGACAGGGCACGGTTCGAGTGGATGGCATCGATCTCTCTAAAGTTACATTAGATAGCTATCGCAGCCTCCTTGGTGTGGTTTTGCAAGACGATTTTCTGTATGAAGGCACGATCCGCGAGAACATTCTATTCAGCAGTCCGAAGGCAAGCGAGGCGCAATTGCTTGAAGCCGTGGAGGCCGCGCATGTGAAGGAATTCGCCAACCGCTTTGAACGCGGCCTGGATACGCTCATCGGCGAACGGGGCGTCAAACTTTCGGGAGGGCAACGACAGCGCGTTGCCATTGCTCGTGCCATCCTGGCCGATCCAAAGGTTCTCATTCTGGACGAAGCCACATCCAATCTTGATACCGAAAGCGAACTTTACATTCAGGAAAGTCTGGCACAACTCATGACGGGGCGCACGACCTTTGTCATTGCACACCGTCTGAGCACCATCCGCCGCGCCGATCAGATTCTGGTCATCGAGGATGGCGAAATTTTGGACCGCGGAACGCACGACGAGTTGATAGAAAAGCGAGGGCGGTATTATCAGTTGTATACGTATCAGGCGAGGATTTGATTCGTAAAGCATTTTATGATGTTCTGTCTGTGCTTAAATCACGAGATTCCGACACAAAGGATTACCGGAAATGACACTAAATTTCTCGCAGTTATTTTGTGAAGATCCTATTTTTGGTACTGTATGCATGTAGTTTTGCATATGGTGTCACTATTTGTTCATATCTTACCTACCCTAACTTGCATCCTGATTCCTTAGAGTATTGTCAGTCAGCGGATCGAGGGCTGAAATGATAGCGATCAAAACAAGTCGGTATAAATGTTTTGAGAGACTCTCTGTTCTCAGTTAAACACATGATGGCCAATTTGCTACGAACAAGATTGTCCGTTCTTTTACTCATGTTTGCTTTTCAATCGTGTGAACAGAGCCCTAAAATGACCTCTGGGAAAAACCCATTTCTCATTGTGCTTGGGATTGCGCAAGATGGCGGGGTACCCCAGGCTGGCACCAAGCAACATCCCGGCTGGCAGCACTCCGAGTTCAGACGCCACGTGGTTTGTCTCGGACTTGTCGATCCGCAATCTTCACAACGTTGGATGTTCGAAGCGACGCCGGATTTTAGAGAGCAATTGCACATGCTCGACCAGGTTGCGCCCGTTGAAACGAGTCCCGGGTTGAACGGCGGTTTTCTCACTCACGCACACATCGGTCACTACACGGGTCTCATGTTTCTCGGCCACGAGTCCCTGGGCGCAAAGGATGTGCCGGTCTTTGCCATGCCGCGCCTGCGCGAATACTTGAGCACAAACGGACCGTGGCATCAGCTTGTGCGTTACCACAACATTGCCCTCGAGCCGTTGAGCGCTGGCAAGCCTGTGCAACTAAATGGACGACTGACCGTGACGCCCTTTCTGGTGCCGCATCGGCAGGAATACTCGGAAGTCGTGGGCTACCGCATTAAAGGACCGAGCCATTCGGCGCTCTTTATTCCGGACATCGATAGCTGGGAGGAATGGGATGCTCAGGGCACACGCATTGAAGACGAAATTGCCAAAGTCGAGGTGGCCTATCTGGACGGCACGTTCTACGCCGATGGCGAAATTCCCGGCCGCGACATGTCGGGCTTCCCACATCCGTTTATTACGCATAGCATGGAGCGCTTTCGCGACTTGCCGCCCGAGGAACGCGCAAAAGTACGATTCATCCATCTCAATCACACCAACCCGGCGCTGTGGTCGGACAGCGAAGCTCGCAAAACCATCGAGCAAAACGGCTTTCGGGTGGCGGAGGAAATGGAACGCATTCAGCTTTGAGTCAACTCTGATGCTGTTCCAACGCAGTCTCCGAATGTGTTTTGTTGGGGGGAATCCCGCTAAGACGCCTATGCAGCCCAACCTGGAAACCAAAGCCTAAAATGAACTGACACGACTCGATTTTCCCTTTGCACAAGTCCTACTCGATTGTTATTTTCTTATTTCAAATAGTTTCAAAACAGAGATCCCGTCATGCCCAAGTCCATCGAATACGCTCACATTGCAGATATTTACGACACGTTTGTCACGACCGATCTCGACGTCTCTCTCTTTGTCAATGAAGCACAGAAAAGCCACGGCGACGTACTCGAGTTGATGTCCGGTACGGGCCGGGTCTCCATCCCGCTCATCGAAGCGGGCGTGCGTCTGACGTGTGTGGACCACTCACCGGAGATGCTGAACGTCCTCCGAAAAAAACTTGACCAGCACCGGCTCTCAGCTTCGCTGCATGAAATGGATGTTCGGCATTTGGATCTGAATAAGAAATTCGAACTCATCATTCTTCCGTTTCATTCATTTTCCGAACTGGTCTCAGAATCGGATCAGCAGCAGGCGTTGGGTGCAATCTATGACCACCTGTCGGAAACCGGCCGGTTCATTTGCACGCTGCACAATCCACGTGTGCGGCTAAAATCCGTCGATGGCCGATTACATTTAAGGGGCAAATATGATATGGATGGTGGTGAGGGCAAGCTACTATTCTGGATGTCGGAAACGTACCATCNNTCCAAGCGGATGCTGGAGATCCAGTTCCGGCTTTTGAGCAAAGCTGAATTCGAAAAACTGAGCCGTGCGGCTGGCTTCAAGAGGACTGCCTTGTACGGAGATTATGCCTATTCCGAATTTCAGGAAGAAACGAGTCCGTTTATGGTTTGCATTCTTGGGAAATAGACTTAGACAGGATAGAAAGCTTCCGGTTAAACGACGTTGCTACAACCAGCTAATGACTTAGGACACAGAGGTCACCGAGATACACTGAGCACGCGGAGTTGTCCGCATGAATATTGCTGATTCTTGCAGGCAATTCGGTTTGCAACGGTGTGAAAGAAAATCGTTGTAATCGAACGAGGGTTGCTCTATATTGGATAAAGGAATTGTCCAAAGTAACGAGATTTCTTTTGCTCAAATGGCCGAAACAAGGCGGGCCAATTGCATGTTGCGCGTGATGACGGCGAGGGATGAATACTTCCGCGACTGAAGGATGGCGAGAGCGCAAGACATCAGCGTCACCGAAGCGTCCCTGAGGTTTGATCTCTTTGGGTAGGGTAGCGACAATCCTTTGTGTTAAATACGAGCTTTTGGGATTGTGCGGTTTTCTTGCAAAGACTAAATCTGTAAAGGAGAAGACTTGACATGACCAGATTGAATCTTGCACTTTCATTGATGATATTCCTTTCGGTCTCGTGGTTGAGTTATGGTTGCAAAACCACGCCTTCGGAAAAATCGGCACGACCGAAACTGGCCGTCGTCGTTGTGGTCGACCAAATGCGTGCCGACCACCTGACGCGTTTTGAAGGCGTCTACGAACACGGCTTCGCACGGCTCTTGAACCAAGGCGCCACGTTCACCACTGCCTATCATGATCACGCTTACACCGTGACCGGGGCCGGGCATGCGAGCATCTCCGCGGGCGTGCATCCGTCGCGACACGGCATTGTCGGGAACCATTGGTATGATCGGGCAGAAAGCAAGGAAGTCTACTGCGCCGAAGATACCACGTGTCCGCTTCTGGGCTACCCGGAAGAAGAGGCGGATAACGGGCGTTCTCCGGTTAGAATGCTGGCCTCATCTCTGGGCGATTGGTTGAAAGAGCAATCGCCTGAAAGCAAGGTCTTTGGTATCGGACGCAAAGACCGCGCCGCAATTTTTTCCGCGGGTCTCAAAGCCGATGGCGCCTACTGGTACAACGATGGCGACGGCAACATGATCACCTCAAAATATTACATGACATCGTATCCTGCCTGGGTGAAAAAGTTCAACGAGTCCCGTGTCGTGGACACCTATTTTCAGGAGGGCTGGCACAAACTCAAGACTGAACAAACGTATTTTTTGGCGCGGGAGGATAGCTTCTCCGCTGAAAACGACGGCAAGAATACAGCGTTTCCATACGAATTCACCACGAAGAGTCCAAAAGCTGCTGAGCAATATTATGGTGACCTGCAAAGCACACCATTCTCGGATGCCTTGCTCATGGAATTCGCCAAGGCTTTGGTTGAGAACGAAAATTTGGGCAGGGATGACGCGCCCGACATCCTGTTCATCGGCTGCTCGGCGGCGGATGCTATCGGTCACACCTTTGGGCCTCTCAGCCAAGAGAGTTTGGATCATTTTCTGCGCCTGGATGCGTATCTCGGCCAATTCTTTACGTTCCTAGATGGAAAAATAGGAAATGATAACTACATTACCGTGCTCAGCAGTGACCACGGTGTGATGCCTCTGCCGGAAGAATTGGCTCGTCGCGGGTTCGATGCCAAGCGGGTGTCCAAAGGAGAACTCGTGGTGCGGGTGGGAAAAGTCCTGCTGGATCTTTCACAGGAATTAGGAGTTTCGGAACGGTTGATCTCCGGCATCACCGGTTTTGGCGTCATCGTGAATTATTCCGCGGTTGCGGACAAGGGCATCCGTCCGCAAGAGTTGGATGCCAGGCTGATCAGCAGGTTGAAAGACCTGCATCCGATTGAGGACGTGTTCAGCAGGGAAGACCTCACTGAAGGTAAGACCGATGGACGTCCGTATCGGGAATTATACGCCCATTCCTTTCATCCCGACCGGTGTGGGGACTTGATGTTCCGTATCAAGGAATATTATCTGCTCAGATCTTCCCCGTACGGCACGACTCATGGCTCACCGTATCCTTACGATACGCACATCCCGTTCGTGGTTAGCGGACCCGGCATAGCGAAAGGCCAACACACGCAAAAAGTGCGAACGGTGGACATCGCACCGACTTTGGCGAACATACTAGGAATCGACCGGCCGGTCGATCTCGACGGACAAAGCCTTTTTGAGGAGATCAAGGCTAAATAGCGTTTGATTGCAAACCAGACGATCATCCAAAATAAAAAACGGAAGGCTCTCAATATGGTATTGAAGGAAAAAGTGGCGCTTGTGACCGGGGCATCCAGTGGCATTGGCAAAGCCACGGCCATACTGTTCGCAAAAGAAGAGGCGCGGGTGAGCTTGCTCGGCAGAGATGTCGACGCGTTGAAGAAAACGCAAATGGAGGTGGCAAACGAGCAAAGCCGGATCATCAAAGCCGATGTCTCGAAACGCGATGAATGCCAGAAAGCCATCGACGAGACAGTGAAGGAATTCGGCCAATTGGATGTTTTGGTGAACGCCGCCGGAATCATTGGCATGGGCTCCATCATGGATACGTCTTATGAGGATTGGCAAGAAATGATGCGCATCAACGTCGACTCGACTTTCCACTTGATGCAACTGGCGCTACCGCATTTGGAGAACACCCGAGGCAACGTGGTAAACGTTTCGAGCGTGACGGGTTTGCGTGCTTTCCCGAATGTGCTGGCCTACTGTGTGAGCAAATCCGCTGTCGATCAACTGACGCGCTGCACGGCCCTGGAGTTGGCGCCCAAAGGCATTCGGGTGAATGCGGTGAATCCGGGTGTAGTGGTAACGAATCTGCATCGCCGCGGTGGTATGGATGAGGAAGATTATGCAGCCTTTCTCGAACGCAGTAAAGAAGCCCATCCGCTGGGGCGGGCTGGACAGCCGGAAGAGATCGCCGAAGCAATTTTGTATTTGGCTTCCGACCGCTCGGAATGGGTGACCGGCGTGACCCTGAGCGTGGATGGCGGCCGGCAGCTGACGTGTGCGCGGTGAAGTTTCCTTTTTTGGGTGTATTCTGTGTCTTTGGCCCAATCTATGGTGCGCTTCACAATCGAGATAATCATTTGAACTTGGAGAAACGTTGTATGCCATATTTAATCGTCCGACAATAGGTAGAAGATTTTGACGAGTGGCACCAAGTCTTCAAATCATACGAGGAGGCTCAACGGGAAGCCGGGCTAAGAGATCTTCAACTTCTGAGGGATGTGTCCGATCCGAATACCTTGGTCTGTATGTTCCGGGTTGAGGATGTCGAAAAATCGAGAGCGTTCACCGAAGCGCCGGAGGCGAGCGACGCACAGAAGGAGTCTGGAATGAGTGGCAAACGCGATGTCTTGTCACTTGAGCACGTGTGAGTGCATTTGCAGTGTCATGGCCGAAACTCAATTATCATAAAAGCGATTATACGAAACTTCGAGCGTTTGAGTTAGCTGATGAATTGGCAATGAGATCCGATCATTACGCTAAGCCGAACAGGCTACAGCCTAAAGGCCTAAATCGTTACACAACTTTTAAATACGCTTTTTATACTTGACAATCGCAAAAAACAATCTTAAATTAGCGCGTTCATTGGCAGTTGGTTTCTCGCTGAAATTATTACGACGTAATTTTAGTCGTAGAACGCCCTGCCAGGTTCGAAAGTAGGTTATGAAAGGAGGTGAAACACTTATGGCAGAGCGTGAGAATGGGACTGTCAAATGGTTCAATGCTTCTAAGGGTTATGGATTCATCGCCAGATTGGAAGGCGACGATATTTTTGTGCACTACAGTGGTATTCGAGGAGAGGGTTACCGCTCATTATCCGAAGGTCAGAAAGTTGAATTTACAGTTGTAGAAGGAAGCAAAGGCCCGCAGGCGCATGACGTCGTGGTCACCGAATAAATTTTGACAGATTTTCTCATCGACTGTTGTGTGTCACCCTCGTTTTATCGAGGGTGATTTTTTTTGTTTGTAGCAACCCGGTCGCATGTCCGCGCAGATTCCCATTGCTTCGTGACTCGATCTCATCAAGAGAATATGTAGGAGCCTAAACACCGTAAACAAGAAACTTCCATGCATATTTTCAACTCCCTGGCTCCAATTTTTTTGATCCTTGCCACCGGCGCCATCCTTACCAAAACGCAGTTTCTTTCCTCAGATCATCTAAAAGGCTTGAACGGTCTGACATACTGGGTCGGCCTGCCATGCTTATTATTTTACAAAATTGCCAGCGCAACCTACACGGGAAGTCAGGTGCAGCAGATATTTCTGGTGGTCGTGACCGGAATGGCGGGAACCCTCATTTTGAGCTTTGTGCTTGCGCAAATGCTGAAGATGCCAATCACGTCAATTGGGACATTCATGCAGGCCTCTTTCCGGGGCAACCTGGCATTTGTCGGACTTCCCGTCGTCATTTATACGTTCTCGAGTTTGTACGGGATGAACGCGAGTCAGTTGGAAACGCTCGGCATACTGGTCATCGCGCCAATGGTTCCGATTTACAACATTGTGTCTGTCATCGTTTTGTTGGCAAGTCGACGAGAGCTGAAACTTCATTCTGCCAAGCTGTTCATTCTGCCGGTGGTGACCAACCCACTCGTGATCGCGAGCGTGGCGGGCGTCCTGTTTTCGCTCACGGGTTGGGCATTGCCGACATCCATTTATCGTACCATGGAGGCGGTCGGTCAAATGTCTCTGCCCCTGGCTTTGATCAGCATCGGTGGTACATTGGGGATGGTTAAAATACGTGGAAGCCTGGGGCTGGCTTTTTTAGCGTCTATCTTAAAAGTTGCGGTTGCGCCGATTGTCGGATTCTATGCCGCGAAGACAATGGGTTTGGGCGGTCATGAAACCCGAATCGCCCTTATTTACCTAGCCTGTCCTACTGCTGCTTCGTCTTTCGTCCTGAGCGATCAAATAGGCGGCGACAATGCCCTGGCTGCGAGCGCGGTGGTCGTCAGTACAGGACTGGCCATGATTTCGTTGAGTGCCGCAGTGGGAGTGCCTCTGTAGTTGTTAAAATTTCTTTACCTGATTTGACTTATGTTGACAAGAAGCAATAAATTGACTATCTTAATGTGAACGATCAGTTGTTTTAGCAGGATCTGCTTTAAATGGACTTTACGCAGATCGCCGTTTCTTAAAGTACTAAATTTAGAATTTGGGGGAGTCACCGATAAATTGAGAATAGAATCATATTTCATGGAGAGGAGATGGGCACAGAAACAATTACTGTAGTCTCAGGGTTACCACGTTCAGGCACCTCTATGATGATGAAGATGCTTGAAGCAGGGGGATTGGAGATTCTAACGGATAATTTGAGAACCGCTGATGCAGACAATCCCAAAGGCTACTATGAATTTGAGGCCGTCAAACAACTTGACAAAAGCAAGGACTGGCTAAAACATGCCGAGGGGAAAGTCGTCAAAGTTATCTCCCAACTCTTAAAGGAACTGCCTCCAAATTACACTTACAAAGTCATTTTTATGCGCCGGAAAATGGATGAAGTCCTGGCCTCCCAAAAGAAAATGCTTATTCGAAGAGGTGAGCCGACGGATAAGGTCAGCGATGAGAAGATGGCGAAAATATTCAGCGTTCATTTGACGCAAGTCGAGGAGTGGCTTGAAAAACAGCCGAATATGAATGTACTTTACGTGCATTATAATGAAATCCTTAAACAGCCTTCCAAGTATATTGAAAAAATAAACGATTTCTTAGAAAATTCTCTCGATACCGACAAGATGATGTCAGTGGTTGACAAATCGCTGTATCGTCAGCGGGCATCATAACCTCCATCTTGTTTTTATTTTAAGGCCTATCAAAGATTAAGTGATCTTCTAATAGGCTTTCTTTTTACCCTTCCCATCGCTGTTTCACGAATTGATTGACTTAAGCGCAAAGATTGAATATCTTCAGTTTGTTCTGTTTGCAGGTGAAGGCGAACTGACCCTCAATCAAACTCCGAATTCGTGAATGCTCATTAAAGTTCTAACTTTTTTGACAGCGGCCTGCGCTTATTTCTACATCAGGGCTGAAAATCGCGGCTCTCAAATCGGCGTTTATTTATCCAAACCTCTCACAGTCCTATCGATCATCGCCATCGCTTTGCTCATCGATAACCCCATTTCATCTTTTTACAAGTACCTGATTATTTTGGGATTGGTATTTTCCCTATTTGGAGATATCTTTCTAATGTTGCCCTCGGATCATTTCCTGGCCGGTTTATTGATCTTCTTGATCACCCATCTGTTTTACAGCGCCGCTTTTGCATTTACGAGTGAATTTCATTATACTTGGTATTCATTGGTCGGGTTTGTGGTTCTCTATGCCACAGGCAGAATCCTATTTGCAATCCTGAAACCGCACTTAGGGAATTTTAGGCTGCTGGTGCTCGTTTATATGATAGTGATTCTCACCATGAGTTGGCTGGCGTTCAACCGGTGGTTAAGTACTGAGCACCACGCCAGTTTGTTGGCATTTGCGGGCGCGCTTTTCTTTTT
>JAABYK010000247.1:0-13643 GCA_011775825.1 Candidatus Zhuqueibacterota bacterium
CGAAAAAGTAGGCGATGACAAGATAGCCGGCACCTGGACATACACCCCCGCGGACGGCGAGCCTATGAAAGGGACATATGAAATGACCCGAAAGAAGAAGATGAACGAGGAATAATCTTCAAAGCCAAAAATAGTTTCGTAAACTCAAAAGGCCGGAATTCTTACCGGCCTTTTTAATTTTTTGTCGGAGGGTGAATTTCATGAAACGCGTTTATTTGGTAGGGCTTTTGACCCTCATCTTGTATTCTATTGGCCGGACACAATCAGAGCAAAAGCCAGACAGACCGGTTTCCATTTCTGAGAAAACCGAAGGCATGCAAAAATATCCGGGGTTCTTAGATTTTTATTGGGATGAACAGGAAGGAAAGATTTGGCTCGAGGTCGATAAATGGGATCAAGAAATTCTGTATATCAACTCGCTTCCGGCTGGCGTTGGTTCCAATGACATCGGTTTGGACCGGGGACAATTGGGCAGACGACGCATTGTCACATTCCGGAGATTCGGACCAAAAGTGCTCATGATTCAGCCCAACTACTCCTTTCGAGCCATCACCGACAACGAAGCAGAACGTCGCTCCGTTGAAGAAGCCTTTGCAAAATCCACACTCTGGGGGTTCACAGTCGCTGCCGAGGAAGACAACCGGGTGTTGGTGGATGCCAGCGACTTTTTCTTGCGCGATGTCCATAATGTCGTGAGGGTGCTGAAACGCAGGAATCAAGGCAACTACCAGCTTGAGCCGTCTCGGTCGGCATTTTATCCCGACGCGACAAAGAATTTCCCCCGCAACACCGAAGTTGACGTCACACTGACTTTCGTCGGCGAGTCACCGGGAAACTATGTGCGCCAGGTTGTCCCCACTCCGGAAGCCATTACCGTGCGACAGCATCATTCTTTTGTGCAACTGCCGGATGCTGGTTATCAACCACGCATTTTTGACCCACGTGCCGGCTTTTTCGGCATTCGCTATAAGGATTATGCCACGCCCATCAGCGAATCCTTAGTAAAGCGCTTTATTGCTCGCCATCGTCTGAAAAAAAAGACCCCGGAAGCCGAGGTGAGCGAACCGATTGAACCCATTGTCTATTACGTGGATCCCGGAGCTCCGGAACCGATTCGTTCCGCTCTGATGGAAGGCGCACAATGGTGGAATCAAGCGTTTGAGGCCATCGGCTACAAAAACGCGCTGCAGGTGAAAATACTACCCGAAGACGCCGACCCATTGGATGTCCGGTATAACGTCATTCAGTGGGTGCACCGTTCAACACGCGGCTGGTCGTACGGGAGTAGTGTCATCGATCCGCGTACCGGAGAAATCATCAAAGGGCATGTCAGCCTCGGATCTCTGCGCGTGCGACAAGATTTCTTGATCGCTGAAGGTTTGCTGGCCCCGTATGAGGAAGGCGAATCTGTGCCATCGCACATGCAGGAGATGGCGCTCGCAAGGCTGCGGCAACTGTCAGCGCACGAAGTGGGACACACGCTGGGGCTGGCTCACAATTTTGCAGCCAGCGTTTCAAACCGCGCATCGGTTATGGACTATCCCCATCCTCTCGTCAAAATCACATCTCATGGCTCATTCGATTTGTCAGATGCGTATGACACCGGCATCGGTGAGTGGGATAAAGTCACCATCGCTTACGGGTATCAAGATTTCCCGGAAAATACCAATGAATCGCAGAAGCTGGATGAAATTCTCAGTCAATCCATCGCAAAGGGACTGATTTTCATATCCGATCAAGATGCACGACCGGCCGGAGGCGCGCACCCGCTGGCGCATCTCTGGGACAACGGTACCAACGCCGCCGAAGAGCTGAACAGAATCATGAAGATTCGTAACCTGGCGTTGAGTCGGTTTTCGGAAAACAACATTCGCCGGCAGGCGCCCTTCGCCACCCTGGAAGAAGTGCTCGTGCCGATCTATTTGTTCCATCGTTACCAGGTGGATGCAGCCTCGAAATTGCTTGGCGGCCTCACCTACACTTACGCGCTTCGAGGGGATGGACAACAAGTTACAGACATCGTGGCTGCCTCACAGCAGCGTCAGGCCCTCGATGCGCTCCTGGCCACTTTGAAGCCGGAAGCGCTGGCTTTGCCGGAGCGGATTCTCAATCTCATCCCGCCGCGTGCGTACGGTTATGGACGCGACCGAGAGACCTTCAACATTCGCACCGCGGTGACGTTTGACCCGTTGGCGTCGGCAGAAACTGCCGCAAATCTGACCGTTGAGTTTCTGCTGCATCCTGCGCGGGCCACGAGGCTGATAGAATATCATGCCCGCAAACAAGACTATCCTGGATTTGGTGAAGTTTTGGATAGACTGATTTCGGAAACCTGGCAGGCAGAGCACGGCACCGGATACCACGCGGAAATCCGACGTGTGGTGGACAATGTGGTGCTGCACAATTTGATGTCGCTTGCGGCAAACGAGCGGGCCTCGAATCAGGTGCGGGCCGTTGCTTCATTTAAACTGGACGAGTTGAGACAGTGGCTGAATCAGGAGCTTGGTCGTGCCAACGAAGAGCGACAAAAGGCACACCTCTATTATGCCAACAAACAAATTCAGCGCTTTCAAGAACATCCTGAAAAGATGAACCTGACGAAGCTGGTTGAGCCACCTGCCGGTTCGCCAATCGGGTCGGATTTTAACTTTATTGGGTTTGGTTGTGATTTCTGAAGGCGGCTGTGACACAACTTTGATAGGAATTGGAACCCTGTCAGTTTAGCGCACATTGGTCATAGTAAAGAAGAGAATTCATCCACCGTTAATTCACAGTCACGCAGTATCTTCTTCAATAATGCCGGCCCGATAATTTCATCTGCATGGACAGGGATAACCGTGCTGCGGCCGTCGGGGTGTCTGAGAAAATGATGGCTCCCGTAGTTCGGATCACCACAAAACCGATTTCAGCGTGTGCAGCAATAACTTTTTTGGCAGTAGTTCTTGGTAGTTTGGGCATCAGGAAATCGAAATCCTTTGTACGCCCACAAATTCAAGAGGGTCGCCATCTTCAGCTTCTACTTCCAGGCACAATTCGATGGCTTCCCGAATTCGCTTCATCAATTCATCTAGGGTTTTTGCCTGCGTGTGACACCCCTTTAGTTCGGGAACCGTAGCGACGTAGAATCCTTCGGAATCTCGCTCTATAATAACATTAAATTCTTTTTTCACGACAACTCTCCTGCTTTTGAATAGAACCCTATCTACTAAATATAAATAATAACCGTTTTCTAGATCAAAAGCCAAATGAAAAATTGGGCAAGCGACAGAGCGTGTTAGTTAAGAGAGTTTCACTTAGCTTTTCAGCATGTCCAGAAGGGTCAACGCATTTTTGGGCGCGTAGCCGTCGAAGTCGTTGTTGAAGAAAATATAGAAGTTTCTGGCGCCAAGTCTCGCCATCTTATCGGTCAGTTCGACGACTTCACGAAGCTCATGCGCCGAGTAATCGTGGGAATACCAGCGGCTGCGCCCGTGCAGACGAATGTAGGCCGAGTCGGACGTGACCCAGTCCATCAAGTCGGTTTTAGGTGAATCTGCAGTGCAAAAGACTGCCCCGACCTCCTGCAAGAGGCCCTGGGTTTTATCGTTAAGCCATCGGTTGTGCCGAAACTCAACCGCCACCTTTTTGGGTTCGGGAAATGCCAGGAGCGCCTTTTTTAGCCTGTCCGGTTCAAAAGGTGTATTGGGCGGCAATTGCAGCAAAATCAGTCCCAACTGCTCTTTCAACAAAGCAGCCGAGTTCCAGAATTGTTTGATGGGCTCTTCGACGTCTTTCAGATGCTTACGATGGGTGATCAATTTGGGGGCTTTCAAGACATATTTAAAATCCGGGCCTGCTCGCTCACGCCAGTTGTGGTAGGTCGTGTCTTTGAAGGTCCGATAAAACGTGGCATTCACTTCCACGGTTGAAAATTTCTTAAGGTAGTAGCCAAACCATTTGCTTTGCGGCAATGCTTCAGGATAGAACAGACCCTTCCAATGCGGATAGCTCCACCCCGATGTACCAACGAAGTATTGTAGGTTTTTGCTGACCATACTGAAATCGTTAATGATTTGTATTGTATTGATGAGTCAAAAATCTTTCCATAGCCAAAATAAGTAATTACCTCTGTCGATGCAAATATTTTCAGTCGAGATGCTTACTCAACCGGGCATTCATATGAACGGTTGAGTTGTCTTCATTTCACTTACGTGTCCAACAGTAATATTACTTGATGTAGCCTAAACTCCGCAATTGCTCCTTGATTTTCTCATCGGAGGTTGTGGTGAGTGGCTTGGATCGATCCGCCAACGGGGTGGTTTCATAAGTGGGAATGGTTTCAATGGGATTTTGGGAGACAAATTCCTCGACAAACGCATCCTGCAGCACTTTGCCATCCATATCCGCCGCCACAGGCAAGCCCAGAGCATAAAGCATGGTTGGTGTCATATCCAAAACCGACGCGGTTTCAAGTCTCCTATTCTGTTTGATTTTTGGGCCGGAGAGAATCACAACGCCTTCGGGCGCCTTGCCATGCCCGCCGGATTTCCAAAAACCATCGTCAGGCGTGGACTCGAAGCCGTGATCCGATACAACCATGACAATGGTATTTTCATCGATTCGTTCCAGGAATTTGCCGATGATTTTGTCCGTGTGAATGTAGTAGTTTTGAATGGTATCTTTGAAGCGTGACAAATTCTGCGAATCGACATCGGCAAATTTTTCCGGTTTGGCCCAACGCCAAAAGGCATGTTGCACCGGATCGATGCCTTTCAAGTAAACCGCGAAAACTTGTGGTGGATATTGTTCATGCAAGTACAATCCCAAATTCACTTTGTTTTCATCGCGGAGATAAATCCAGCCTAAGTAAGAAAGCGCCGTTTTGACGATATCATCAGGATAGAGGCTTTCATCCTTGGGGCCAATCTTCAATTCATGAATCTCTTCGCGCAAATCGGCACGCTCTGCCGAATCGAGGTTGACAAACTGCAAAAGCTCTTCTTGGTGCTTAAACTGACTGGTTGACAAAACCCGATCTTCAATTTCATCCACCAGGGTATCCGGATACGTCATCCCGGCCTTGAATTCAAGCGATTCGTTGACCGTATCCCACATAAATCTGTCCGACACGATGAATCCGAGCACCTCATCGGCTGGCCAACTCGGCCACCACCCGATAACGCCCACGGATATGTCTAAGTCATTAAAAATATTCCAAAAGGCCTTGGTTTTGCGGAGATTGTTGGACACGGGAACGGTGTCGAAGCCGGCTAAATCCAGAAAGTCGCCAGCGCCAAACATGAGTGGATAGTAATTCCAAAACAGCGTGGAAACCGTGGGAATTCTGCGGCTGACAAAATCCATGATCCCGTGTTTGTGCATGTTCTTGCCGGTGGCGACGCTCGACCAAACGACGGGCGATTTGGTTGGCTCATAGGTTTTGAGAGGACCGTAAACTCCTTGCTCCATCAACCTGGCAAAGTTGGGGGTTTGGCCTTCTTCCACAAGCGGTTTTAGAATCTGCCAATCGGCGCCGTCCACACCGAGAATCATGATTTTTGTGCTGTCAGCTTCTAAGGCGATATTTTGCAATTCATATCTCGAAGCGAGGTCATTGGTGGAGGCATAAAGCTCGTCATGTTTGAAATGATTCAGTCCGTAGAAAAAGACCATCTCAAAGACGTACAGACCAATTAAACCGCCTAGCCACATCTTTTTGTTTTTATACGCGCCTTTGAGTACAAAGCGAATGGCAATGAGCATAAATAAAGTAATGACCAAAAAAGAGAATGCAAATAGAAGCACCATGCCGGGCAGGCCAAGGTTTTGCAAAAAGGGAAACTGACCCGGGATGGCGCTTTCATCCAGGCTCACCAGGAACAAGAAAACGGCCACCAGCCAGCCCACATTTGCCGAAATGAAGAAAACAGGCGACAGACTTAGATTCCGTGTCTGAAGCAACGGGAAAATAACGACTATGAACAGTGTACACGCCGCCAGGCCGATTAGGCCGTAAAAGATGGCCGAATAGATCGGAAAAATAAACATATCCGGAACCAGATTGTGATAGGAGTAGACGGTCAGCATCCCTGCCGACATACCGTATGCCATCCCGATAATGAGTCCAATAAACGCAGTGTTTTTGAGATTCTGTTTGAATTCAGTGGTCATCTCGTTCGCTTGCTTTTGTAATTCGTTTTTGTGCCATTTCAATAATTTAAGGTTTTGTCTGACTATCTTCAATCNNCTTCAATCTAATTTTCGGTTTTGAATGAAATTTCATAACCGTTGGAGATATACATTAAATGTTCCAGGATGAAGAAAGTTAGCGAAGGTGGGAGAGCTGAATGAAGGTTTTGCACGCGACTAAGATGGACAGATCAATGTAAACTGCTGCGGACTCACAGCCCTTTCCCCAAGGAAAAATACCACCGAAATTGTCTTTGCTCTTCGCCGGGCAAGGGATCACTGAGCCAAAGTGGGAAGTAGACTTTGGCCCCGAAATCTGAGAACAGCCCCAGGTTGCCGCCAAACAATTGCAACTCCTCGAAAAGAAAACTCAGTCCGAGACCGGCATCCGAGCGAGCGACAGAGGCGCTGCTTCGGGTGGGCCAAATTCTGCCGGTGTCGTAAAACCCGAAGAGTTTGAATAGCCAAAATGTCTTGTCTAGGCCGAGTTCAAGATTCAGAGTGGCGTAACGTTCGGCCGGTAGCGGGATTCCGGCATACCCTTTCAGATAACCGCCTCCTTCGACATAGCGACGCGAAAATGATGACCAGGCTTCACCGGTTTTGACGATGTCGTTTTGAAAACGTTCTCTGGCAGCGGCGCCCTCCGCGCGAAATTGATCTTGAAACGGCAATCGATCCGGTCCAAATGACGTGGCTAAGTTGCCCCTGACCTTGCCTTGCAAGCCAAACCCCTCCGCCGAAAGCAGCAGTCGACCGCTCAGTTTGGTGAATTGGGCATCCCCTCCTGGCAACGAGGACGCCAGTCGCACCCTTGCCTCGCCTTCCATCGCGCCGAGGCTCTGTTGGATGCGACCCTCTGCATAAGCCAGAAGAATATCTTTATCCTCCCATTCATCAAATTTGAATGTGCCGGTATCGTTGGCGACTTCCCGAAAGGTGTAAGCGTCGTTTAGTAGACTGCTGTAATTGAGACCAATCTCAAGACTGCGTCCGCTCCTGACTAAGATGCCACTCGAGCCTCGGAAAGACAGATGGGCATCCGCTTCGAATCGGCCCTCGTTTTTCCGAACCATGAGATAATAGCGATTGAACAGGTTTTGTCGAGTCAAAGGATGATTGTACGCAACCTTGGCATCGAGTTCGCGGGACTCTATCCCGAACATGAATTTGAGAGTGAGGTTGTGATAAAACGCGCGGTAACTGCTGCGCGTCCGAAATCCCAGTCGGAACGAATCGTGGTCATTATAGTCGATGGCCGGGCGCCACAGCACCAGAAGCACATCCCCTGGCATATGGATGTATTTCAGCAACGGCCAGTCCGGTCGAAATTCCAATCGCAAAGGCCGGTTGTTCAACTGATTGCTGTCCATAATGCGATCCTGCGGATCCACGGTGACGTTATTTGGCTTTTCCTCAGTTTCAAACACGACCGTGCCGGATTCGACTTTGCCATGCCAACGTTTGACCACTTTTTGACCATCTCCCAAATCGAGTTCGACCTCCACAGGCATGATGCCATCGCCTTTGCGTTTGATTTCCACTTTTGTGATCCAGGTATCGTCTTCTCGCTTCCGTTTTTCGACCTTTCCTTTTGCGTAGTCCACCACAGGCGTATCACGCAGCCACTGGTTAAAAAACCAGTCCAGGTCTTCGCCATACGTATCTTCAAAGACGTTCTGCAAATCCTCCTCCTGAATGTGTGTGAAGGCATGACGACGAATGAATTCTCGCGTGCTGGCTTTAAAAACCGAATCGCCCACAACATACCGCAGCATTTCATAAAATAAATCCGCTTTCAAATAGGCGTTAAAAATCGTACCCACGGGACCTTTGTACCCGTAAATCGTATTGGCGATGGGTTCATCCTGACCCGATTCCATGTAGAGTCGAGAGATGTTTCTCAGCAATTGGTCCAACGTCGGCAAGGGGTACTGTTTCTCAAACCAGTTCATATCTTCCTGGGCTTCTTTGATATCATAACCTCTTTCGCCGTACAGAGTTTCGGCAAACGATTTGCCCATGTACACGCGCAGTCCTTTGGCCAGCCAGGACTCCTTGACGCCGTTGCTCGCCACGATTCCCGGCACAAACATACTCGACAGAATATACGAAGTCTCGAATTCGTCTTCCCCACGGAGAAGCACCATCATGGGGTATCCGACGCCATCGTTTTTGGTTTTTACAATGTTCAAATGTGCAAACGGATAATCTCCAAAATGCTGCTGCACATGTCTAAAATTTTGGTCGAATCGTTTCAGAAAGCCGGTCAGCCACGTTCTCTTTGTGAAGAAGATGTGTATCGGAACGTCCGAACTGTGACAGTAGTAGAGAAATTTGGGCGAGGCGCTCCAGATGAAATTGTGCAAATTTTGTGCTCGAAACCGGACACGTCGCGGGCCTTTCTCCAGTCCCGTCTGTTTGAGGTGTTGTCGAATTGAATCACTCCAGGCTGCAAATGCTGCATCGTCCAAAGACGTGTCAGCGGTAACCGTTTGCCAATCCGGGTCGCCTTCGACAACTTCACCCGAACCAACGACGATGTAATTTCCCGGAACCCTGATGCTGACCTCAAAATCCGCAAACTCGCTGTAAACATCGCTCGACTCCATCAAGAAATGAAACGGTTCGGTGTGCCAGCCGTCTTCGTTGTACACCATTAGCCGCGGAAACCACAGCACAAAGTCGGATGGGGTGCTGGTTTTGCGTCGGTGCTTGCGGCTAAAATCCTGACGGAAATTGATTCCCAGAGTAAGCGTATCTCCTGGCATCACGGGATAGGGCAGTGTCAAGTCCAGAATGGTGTCGCTAAAGTCGTACGCCTGCAGCGGGAAGGACGTCTTTTCCGCAATTGACAGAAACTGCAAACTCTGGATGGTCACCTTGTGATGACGCTGCTGGTCGAATTGGACATTGCTGCCGCTGATTCGCCGCATCTCTTTCACTGCCGTATTTTCCTCATCGTGATAGGCGTTTGAAGGTACCTGCAAGTGAATCTTGGTCAGCGTATCCGGCGAATTATTCTGATAAAATATACGCATGGTGCCGTTCAACCGCTTCGTCGTGGTGTCCAACTCCGCTTCAATCCGGTAGCGAACATTTTGCTGCCAGTCGGATTTACTTCTTGCCTTATCGGGTTGAGCATAAACGTTGGTGAGACAAAACAAGAACAAGAAGAAGGATATGAACAGATGTAAAATCTTCACGAATTTTGACTTTCAAAATAACGAAAATGAACGTGTCTAGATGAGGAACTCCAGGAAGTTATACGAAGAAATGGGTGAAAGTATTCCTTTAATGGACTCAGACTGAGTTCTTGCATTCACTTGGCCGGAGAAAATTTCGAGGTTTGCCCGGATTGTGAATCATGCGGATAATTCTTTTAGCCTCTCAGCAATCCGAACTTTTATAATGGACTGTCTCGTAACGCCCAATCGCCTGGCCTCTTTATCGAGAGACTTGATCATCCAAATCGGGAAATCCACGTTAACTCGCCTCTGTTTCTGTCCCGGCCTTTCTGATTTTGAGAAATTCAGGAATTCAGAGACAGCTTGACCTTCGTCAAATTTCTTATCAAAATCTTCAGCTTTCATAGTTTCATCCTTCCTTGATCTTCTATAGCATACGGTATCCTCGATACGCCACTATCTTCCTGGCCGCCTCCGCAATCTGCTGTTGACTGATGAGGAAAACTTCTTCTGGCGGCGGGCCGCAAGGCACGGGCGTATCCAGCGCTCCAAGTACTACCACCGGTGCATCGAGGTGCTCAAAAGCTTCCTCCGTGATAATGGCAGCGATAAACTGGCGCAAGCTCATCGTTCAATCAAGTCATGAGACTAGAAATAGGTAATGTTTTTCTGTTTTAACTTTTCTTCTGCTTGGGGGTGGAAATGATACGCCAACGCTAATGGAAAGATATTCTTGCCAAGATATGCTTTTACGCGCTCAAGAAGTTTGGTGAACCTGGACACATCCTTGGGGCCGAACTGGGCCTTGTTCTCCCGGATAACATACACTTTTTTGCCATTTGTGTGCGCTTCACCATAAATGTTAATTTCATCAAAATTATCGACAGAGTAAACAAGGTTCTTACGATAGAGGCGACCAACATCCAAGCCAAACTCCCGTTTGAGCCGCTTTTCTAAGGCGGGATAGGATTTGTCTTCAAGTCCATATCCGACAGTATGGCTTAAACCCCCGACTTCGTCGGTCAGCTTGTCTACTCGCAATGTGAGTTTTTGCAGTGCTGATTCGGTCTTTGTTTGAGCACGCGCCAACTCTTCCATTCTGTGTGTCAAACCATCGACTCGCTTTTCGGTGCGTTCCTGTGCCTGGGCTAAGGATTCCAGTCGCTTTTCGGTTCTGGTCTGGACCTGTGTCAATTCTCCAAAGCTCTTCCAAACTTTCTGGAAATTTTCTTCGTTTCTTTGAGCAAATTCCCAGAACTCCTTGCGCGGGACACTTTGTTCACGATTGCGTTCGATTTCGGCAAGGAGTTCCAGCAAGACGGCTTTTAGCTTGGGCTCCAGCTTATCCAGCTCTTTAATGAATTTTGTACTAAATGTCATTGCAGTTTGGCCAAGGATTTGGTTTTTTTAAAGCTACAAACTCCCGCTATGATTTGCAAGCGAATTATCGTCAACAGGCACTCTGCCATCAGTAAGATATTTTTCCTGCAACGGAAAATCTAAGGGATTAGTATTCAGCAAGCTTTCTTACCGTCTCCTCAATCTGCTGCTCACTGATGAGAAAGAATTCTTCCAGCGGCGGGCTGTAAGGCACCGGCGTATCCAGCGCGCCCAGCACTACTACCGGGGCATCGAGGTACTCGAAGACTTCCTCCGTGATAACGGAAGCAACCGACTGGCCGATGCCGCCGGTTTTGGAATCTTCCTGGACGATGAGCACTTTGCCGGTGGTGCGCACGCAATCGAGAATCGCGGCTTTGTCCAGCGGCATAATCGAGCGCAGGTCCAGTACCTGGCACGAGATGCCTTCCTCCTCCAGTGCGCGGGCGGCGGCCAAACAGCGGTGCACGTAAGCTCCGTAGGTGATGATGGTCAACTCCTCCCCCTCGCGCTTCAGATGCGCGCTGCCGATAGGGATGACGAAATTTTGGTCTGCATCCGGCAGGGACTGCTTGATGTTGGCATCGCGATAGAGGGCGATATGCTCCAAATAGAGCACCGGGTTGTCATCGCGGATGGCGGATTTTAACAAGCCGTTGGCCTCCCGCGGGGTGGACGGACAGACGATCTTCAAGCCGGGGGTGCGATAGAACCAGGGCTCGGTATTTTGCGAATGGTAAGGTCCGGCATGACGTAAGCCGCCCCAGGGCAGCCGCACGGTCATCGGCACCGGATGGCCCCAACGGTAGTAAATTTTCGCGGCGTTGTTCACCAGTTGATTGAATCCACTGGCGATGAAATCATTGAATTGAATCTCGGCCACCGGACGTTTGCCGGCCAGCGCCGCGCCGGTGGCACAGCCGATGATGGCGCCTTCGGAGAGCGGCGTGTTGATCATGCGCTCGCCAAACTCCGGCAGCATCGATTTGAGAATCACGAAGGCGTTGCCGTAATTGCCGCCGATATCTTCACCGAGCATGAAAATTTCAGGATCGCGGCGCATCTCTTCGGTAAGCGCTTCCACAATGGCTTGCCAGAAGGTTTGGCCCTTGGGGTCGAATTGTACGCCGGGCGGCTCATCCGGCTGCCAGGTTCGCTTCGCTGGAAACTCAAAGCGACGATCGGCCATGGGATCATGGTGCGTCTGCGCATCGCCGTCGGCAAACACCGGATGGCCGGCCAGTTCAGCTTTGGGCCATGGCGCTTCGACCACTTCTCGGGCCGCTTGCTCCACCTCCTCGTCTACCTCCGCAACCATTTCTTGCCAGGCGTCGTCATCGAGCACGCCTTCTTCGTTTAATTGCTTTTTGTACTGTTTGATGGGATCCTTCTGGTACCAGTAACTATATTTTTGCAGATCGACGTAGCCGCCGGAAATTTTATCGGGTGGCACGTATTCCCGATTTTGGTCCGGCTCTTTGCCGAAATAGAGCATGTCGTCGTGGTGGGCGTGCCCGCACATGCGCATGCAGACCAGCTCCACCAGGACGGGACCGTGCCCGTTGCGGCAGGCGTCGGCAGCCTCGGTAATGGCAGCGAAAATTGCCTCCGGGTCGGTGCCGTCAATCGTGATGCCCCGGATGCCATAACCGCTGGCCTTCAAAGCAAAGTTGAAGGCCGCACTCTGTTCATGCACCGGTGTGGCCAACGCGGTTTGATTGTTCTGCACCACAAATACGATGGGCATGTTTCGCACCGCTGCAAAATTGATGACTTCGTGCCATTCGCCGCCCGAGGTGCCGCCTTCACCGATACAGTTGATCATCACCCGTCCCGTACCCTTGAGCGCAAACCCAATGCCGCAGGCGGAACCGCTGCTGATGGTGATGGGCGCGGAGGGCGGAAGCACGCCACAGGAGAAATCACCGATATGCAAGTCCTTGCCATTCGTGGGCTTGCCCACTTTCGCCATCTGGGCCGCCATGATGTCGTATGGTTTTTGGCCCATCGCCAGCGCCAACCCAAGATCGCGAATCATCGGCGCCACGAAATCGCCGAAGTAGTTGCCGTCGCGCTGGTAGTCACTGCCGCGTTTAAGTCGCAAACCAGCAGCGTAAATTGCCTCCTGTCCGGTCGAACGGAACCCTTTACCCTGGAATTGCCTGCGTTCACCGGTTTTGATTTCACCGCTAACGAAAAATCTCTTAAGACGGGCATCGATATAACGCGTGCGCAGTATACCGCGTAACGCCTCCAGCTTTTCCTGTTCGGTGAGTGAGGATTTGAGTTCCACCCGACGAAACGCTGCCCGAATGTCTTCATGCAAACGATCGCTAAAATAGTCCGAAGCTTGTTTAGCGCTAACGGTTGGGTAGATTTCTTTTTTCAACTCTTTAACTTTCAGCTTTGGGATCGCCTCGGCAACGTGTGCGAGATAATCGTTCTGCAATTGTCGTAGGAGGGAAACGGAGACCTCGTTGGCTTTGCCATCATCTTTGGCATGATTAAAATCGGCGAGCACCTGGTCGAATCCGGTCATCAACGGCTCGAGTAAAAGGACCGCGTTTTGTGCCAGCGTGGCGAATAAACTTTCTCTCAGTACCGAAACGGGAACCATAGTCTCAGCACGCTCTTCAACAGATTTTTCTGCGGTTTCCATGTCAAATTTGGATTTGATTTTTTGGTGATGGGTATCATGAATGAACTATCTCATTGGGTGCAGCTTGATCTTGGTGACTAAAAGTAGGAAATTCTCGGCAAAGTTGCAAGGAAGACAAATGCATATTCAATAAAACTCAACTAAAATGTGGGACATCAGTCTAATGCCAATATTTCTATTAAGTCACATTAAAAAGTCACATATTTAGTCGATAAGTTTTGAGTTAGGGTCGGTACAAATCCATTGCA
>JAABYK010000247.1:13693-22436 GCA_011775825.1 Candidatus Zhuqueibacterota bacterium
GTGTGTACATAGCTTCGTGTCCGACGTTACAAGGCTGTTATACACAGGGAGACACGATTGAGGAGGCTGTTGAGAATTTAAAGGATTGCATAAAACTGCATCTTGAAGCTCGGAAATCTCTTGGTGAACCGATCCCGATCGAGGTTCTGGTTGATGAGGTTGAGGTAAGTGTCTAAAAAGCTGGTTCCAAGTCGCCCGGAGAAGGTGATTCGAGTACTTGAGAAACTGGGATTCAAAAGGATTCGCCAGAGTGGCAGTCATGCGGTGTTTCATCATCCCGATGGCAGTTGGACAACGGTGCCCGTTCATAAACGGTAAAGACATCGCTCGAGGAACCCTTCGTAAGATATTAAAAGACGCGGACATCTCTGTGGAGGACTTTAACAAGTTGAGGTAGGGTAATTTACATAATCCAGCAACTGTGCTGCGGTTAGCCTGAAAGTTTTTCGGCTGGCGGTAATTACGCCCAGGTTTATGTGGATGGAACCAGCGTGGCTATAACTTGGCACTATCCATCCGTCGGGGTATCTACTGGGGCGATTCTAACCGCAATTCCTCCGACTTGAGAAAGGCTTGCTGGCCTTTTTCTCTGTTGTCGGTATTTGTGTACGCCACGCCAAGATTTCGCCAGAGGTCAGGATCTTTGGGGCGTATCTCTAATGCCTTTTCAAGATAAGGAATCGCTCTTTTGTAATTCAGGATGATCCGGTTCTTTAAGTTTTGTATTTCTTCCGGTGTGTAGGTTCCGTTGTTGGCCTTTTTGAGTTTTTTTCGCAGACTCTCAGCCATACTCAAATAGGCATTTCCAATATTCGAGGTGGCTTCAAATTCGTTTGGGTTAAGCTCAAGCACACGCTGAAAAAGCTGAATGGATTTCAGATAGTTTTCCCTCTTGTAGTGGTGAACCCCATATAAAAATATCAGGTCCTGGTCGAGTGGGTTGGCTTTTATGGCTCGCTCGAACGCCCGAAATGCTTTATCCATTCTCCCCAGACGTTCATAGGTAATGGCAAGATTCGCCAGGGCATCGCGATGATCGGGCTCGATTTTCAGCACCTTTTTCAAGGTTGCCACGGTTTGCTCAAATTTGTTTTGGCTGTAATAGAGATTGGCCACAGAAATCAGTAGCTCTGAATCGTTCGGGTACTTTTCCAACAGTCGGTTGTAAACAAACAAAGCATTGTTCAGTTGATTGCTGTTTAAAAAACACACGGCTAATTTCTTATGAGCTTCGTGTTTCGAAGAATCAATGAGGATTGCCGTTTTGAAGTATTTTTCACCTTTAGCATAATCGCGCTTATCCAGTGCAATAATGCCAGCATTATACTGGTCAGTCCAGTGCCGTTCTCGCTCTGCCGTAATTTGCGGTCGGAACGTCTCAGAAAGCTGCAGAGACTTCTCAAACTCGTTCTTCATTTCCCGATACCGGGCCTTATGTCCATACGCTTTCCCCAGCAAGAAATGTGCTTCAGCGTTTTCGGGATCGTTTTCGACAGCAATTTCTAATTGTTCAATCGCATTCTCCCAGTCACGGTTTTGCATGTAAATCTTAGCGGAGGTCACTTCCTTTGGCTGGCAACCGAAAAGCCATTGTAGAAGCAGAAGACATGCAACGATGTAGAAAAGCCGAGATAGAGTTTTGAAGGTAGGGGTATACATTTTTTTCTTTACTGTTAAATCCTTTTAACCTTAACTACGAATTTTGATTTCTTGCAGACTTCTTCAAATTAATCTCAAATGGAGGCTCGATCACGCCCTCCTCGGTTATGATGGCGCTAATCAACTCATGAGGCGTAATATCAAACGCGGGGCTGTACACCTTCGCATTTTGGGGAGCCGTTCTTTTCCCAAACCCTTCCGTCACTTCTTCCGCAGCGCGTTCTTCGATGGGAATGTCGGCTCCCTTTTTGATATTAAAGTCAATGGTTGAATAGGGAGCCGCGACATAAAATGGGATGCCGTGCTTTTCTGCGAGAACCGCGACACTGTACGTTCCGATTTTGTTGGCGGTATCGCCGTTCGCGGCAATGCGATCCGCACCAACAATCACACAATCGACTTTCTCTTGTTGCATGACAAACGCTGCGGTGTTATCGGTGATGAGCGTCACATCGATGCCTTCATTCATGAGTTCCCAAACATTGAGTCGTGCGCCCTGAAGCAGCGGCCGGGTTTCGTCTGCATAGACGTTCACTTTCTTGCCTTCCTCGTTGGCAGCAAAGACCACGCCAAGTGCCGTGCCATAATCAGCGGTGGCCAACGCACCGGTGTTGCAGTGGGTCAAAACATGCGAGCCATTTTTGATGAGTTTAGCCCCGTGTTTGCCAATTCGGCGACAGATCTCGCGATCTTCTTCCCAGATTTTCAAGGCTTCCTGTAACAGCCGTTCTTTGATTTTTTCGACACCAAGAGTTGCATTTTCCTGAGCAACTTTTTTCATGCGATTGAGTGCCCAGGATAGATTCACGGCGGTCGGGCGGGTTGCATTTAAATAATCGGCGATTCGATTCAGCTCTCTAAGAAACGCTTCTTTGTCGTTACCTTCGAAATTCTGAATGCCCAAAACCAACCCGAACGCCCCGGCTATTCCGATTGCAGGCGCCCCACGCACCCGTAAGGACTTGATCCCCTCTGCCAGCACCTCGACATCCTCGATATCGAGATAGACCAATTCCTCGGGCAGTTTCGTTTGGTCTATCATTCGAACCTTTCCATTCAGCCACTCAATGGTCGTAACAGGCATAAGCGCTCCTGAATATTAATTTCCGTGAAAGAAGAATGTTCACTTCTCAGCCGTGATCTTTGTCTGCATTTGTATCTATTTTAAAGAAAAAAAGTTTACAAGAATAAAGCAAGGGTTTTGTTGGAAGGACGGGCTTGACTGCTTCAAATCATCGGTAAAAGAGAGGAAATTTTTAAATAACGACAGAGCAGTTGTACCTACATTCCGTCTTGACGCATCTGCTTGTACGCCTTCAACGTTTTGTAGTCTTTGCCAATCAAAACCGTGACCATGAGCTGCTGAGATTCCTCCAATTGCGGTTGTACTTGACGCTCATCCACGCCGAGTGCTTTGGCGATCTTCGTCGCATTGACATTTTGAATGGAAACACGGTCTAAAACAGTGGTCCGCGGTAGATCAAAGCCTCCAGGATAATTTCCAACATTGACGACATCGAAGTTGTTCTGACGCAAATATTCGGTGAAATCGTGAGCGAGACCTTGTACGCCGCACGCATTGAGCACTTCCACTGTGATGATTTCCCCCTGAGGTTCCTCAGTGGAATTACCGGGCAAATTCATAGAAACGGGTTTTTCATTGGGAGAGGCAAAGAAATCGGAAAGCAGGGAGGCAATTAGAACAAAATTTACCAGGCTCAAGGTCCAAAGGGCGACGGTTAGAAATCGTTCCTTCAGGGTTTTTTTTCGGGTGTTTCTGGAAGTACGCCCCCGTTTTCTCTTGGCCAAATTTTTCTGGCGAAAGTTGCGTCTTCTCTTGACCATCCTCCTCCTTAAAAAATGACCGAGGGATGACTCGGTCATTAGGGTTTGCGTTATTCAGTGAATGAATCGCTCCGTTTATTCTTTTTCGTGTTCTTCCGTTTCCCACCACGCCTTGCGCGCTCCCACTCGATTGAGTGGTGAGGAATAATAGTAAGACCTCGGCTGTTGACTGAATTCAAATTGAACTTTGAAATTGTCAGCGGGTTGATATTTGAATCCTGCTCCAGACACGAAGAGTTCGTTCTGGCTCAAGTTGGTTTGGCCAAAATCACCGAAAGGACGATGAAGGAAGCCAAACTGAAAATACATGGTAAGCGGATCGGAGAATTGATAGTGCATGGTGTTTAAATAGACTCCTTGCCCAAAGCTCTGTCCACCCAAGGAAGAAAACGAGAAAGAATAACTGTGACTCATGGAGAATTTATTCGGATCGAGTCCAAGCAAGCCGACCATATTCGAGACACCTGAGGGTTTTATTAAGGCACTTGCCATATCGACCTGCTTATCCTGCTTCAATTGACCAAATACCAACGTTGGAAGGATCAGCAGGGATAAGCCGACACAGAAAAGCTTCATTGGTTTCATGATCGTTACCTCGACTTAATTTAACACCCGCTTTAAAGTTGTTACCCTGTCTGTAAGAATCTGTTCCATTAATAAAAAAAATATTCCTCAAAATCAATAAAATTTTTTAACGCCTGCTGAATTTCCCGGAAGCGTTCGCAAAACCAGAAGTCTGCTACGTTTTCGCATCAACTGCTCAATCTATTTCGAGTCCCCTGGCGCCAGCGGTTTAACGGTCAATTATGGGCGTTACAGCAGTTCTTCATCAATAGAGAGAACGATGTCGATGCGTCGGTTCTGAGCGCGTCCTTCCCTGGTTTCATTACTGGCAATTGGTTTGCTTTCTCCGTAACCCAGGGCGGTCACTCGACTTTCATCCAATCCCATATTGGCCAATAAGTACTGTTTCACGGCCAGTGCTCGTTCGTAAGAAAGATTTTGGTTGTATTGTTCGTTGCCGATGGCATCCGTGTGTCCTTCAATCGTGATGGATGCGTCCGGGAATTTTCGAATTGCGCGTTGCACAGCCGTTAATAAGCTGAAATATTCCGGCTCGATGGTGGATTTTCCCGAAGGGAATGTGAGACCGATCAAGCGCAAGATAATGTCGTTACCGCGGCGTAACACCACGGCTTCTTCACTGGAGAAAATATCCTCGAGGGACTTGAATTTCTCTTCCCACTGCCTTTTTATTTCCAATTTGTACTGTTTTTCTTCGAGTTCTGCCTTCAGACCGCGTTCCTTTTCTTGGTATTGCTGTAGTTCATCTCTTAGCTGTTGAAGTTTCTGATTTTTTTCGTCGACCTCGGCGAGTAATTGCTTTTTCTCTTTTTGAAGACTTTGGGTAATCTTGAAAATCCGATTTAATGGTTTGTCTAATCCCTCATCGAATTTCGGTTTGAATCCAAGTTCCCGGGCGATATCTTCTATCAAGGTTTCACGATCAAGAATGAAATTTTCCCACTCCTCGGGATTGTCTTCGAGGCGTTTGATCTGTTTGGTAAGAAAGATGGCGTGTCGGGCTTCAACTTCTGCTGCTTCCGCCTTCTCTTTCGCACTGGTTTCCGAACGACGGTTGCTATTTAGAATCGCCTCTGCTTCGTTCAACAATTTCTGTGCATTGGCATAAGTGATCGGGGTGTATTTGTGGGCTTCCTCCTCCCGCGCTTCTTTAATTAAATTCCTTACCGCACCCATGATGCTTACTTTGATGGCGGTTAGTTCGGCCGTCCGATATAATTTGTTGATTTCCGGAACTTTCTTTTTTGCGTCTTTGACGTCCCCTTTTTCTAATTTTTTTGTCGCTGAAATAAACTCCTCTTCTGCATTTTTAAACGCTTCTTTTGCGTGCTCAGGTGCATTGGCTTTTAAGGCGTCTTCGCGTGCCTTCAAGGTGGTTGAAAACGTGACGTGACCTAATTTGGCAGCTTGTAAGCTTTGATCTAATTTAACGTTGACTTCCTTCAGTTTCCTTTCAATATCTTTCAAAGGTCTGCCATTCTTGAAGTCCTGCAGCGCCTCGTTGTACTTATCAGAGGCTTGCTCAAAAAGCTTCGGAGAAAGGAGGTTTGCTTTTTCCGCCTGGGCTTGCACAAGTTTCTTCTCGGTCTTCCCGAACAAACTTTCTTTGACATCATCCAAATTTTGACTTAAGATCGGTGAAGCAGATAGCATCGAAAGAAAATACAGGCATGACGCAAAGCTTAGAACTTTAGATTTAATTCTCATCGTTTACCCCTTCCTTAATTTAATTGATATCCTCTCTTTGCCGGTTTTCCGACAATATGTCGAATCGGCCAACACCTTAAAGTAGTTAATTCCTAAAGTCTTGTCAAGCAGATTTAGTATTTTTAATTTAATGGAACTGTTCTTTAATTAGAATGTGAAATTATAACGCAAGTGCTGGCTTTGTTGGTACTTAGGAAGTAGGACCGAAATTTTCTGCAAACCAGATTAACTTCTTGACTTTCAAAGAAATTTTCGATTAATTTTATAGTTTGAGACAATCAACGTTAATTGAGGGATCATGGACGAAGAAGGTTTAAAACAGCGCATTATTCAACAAGGGAACATACCAAAACACATTGCAATCATCATGGATGGCAATGGGCGATGGGCGTGCAAGCGCCAACTCTCGCGGGTTGATGGCCACCGCGAAGGCATTAACTCAGTGCGCGAGATTGTCCGAGCGAGCGGTGAACTGGACATCCAATATCTGACTCTTTACACGTTTTCTTTGGAGAACTGGAAGCGGCCTCGCGGAGAGGTATCAGCGTTGATGCGGCTGCTTCTGCGAACCGTGCGAGCCGAGGTGAATGAACTCAAGAAAAACAATGTCAGGTTGATGGTCATCGGTAGGCTCGATGATCTTCCTGGGGGGGCTCGACGAGCCATGAAAAAAGCAATGGAGATGTTGAAAGATAACACTGGACTGACTTTAAATTTGGCGCTCAGTTACGGCGGTCGTCGGGAGATTACCGACGCTGTACAGAACATTGCCCACAAGGTTAAATCGGGACAGATCGATCCGGATGATATTGATGAAGACGTCATTGCCCAACATCTTTACACAGCTTCTATGCCCGAGCCGGAACTGCTCATCCGAACGAGCGGAGAGTTGCGGGTGAGCAATTTTTTGCTTTGGCAACTTGCCTACACAGAGATTTATGTGACAGACGTACTTTGGCCTGATTTTCGGCGATTCGAATTCTTTCGAGCCATTGCTGCTTATCAAAATCGTGAACGTCGTTTCGGGCGTGTCAGTGAGCAACTTCATCAGGGACAGATGTTTCTAAAGACGGCATAGTGAATGTTTCGTAAAATCATAATTTCAATCACCCTTGGAACTCTGTTTGTCAGTTTTATTCTTTTCAGCGCTTGGAATTTGTTCAAATTGAATCAGGGCATCCGGAACCTGCTGATCGCGAGGTTGAAATCCACCTTTGGCGACGAATGTACCATCGAGAAACTGAGTTTCGGGTTGGGTTCGGTTAATTTGGACAGCGTCAAACTTGTTTTTCGCGACTCACCTTACGAGGTCCAAATTGCCGAACTCCGCGTCGATTACAGCATCAAGAGCCTTTTACGGGGTGGCGGCGAACTTGATAAAACCGCCGAGGAGGTCACCCTCTACAAACCGCAATTAACCATAAGCTATCTTCCGAACCAATCTCCGGATTCCGATCCGGATCTTTCCTTAGAGATCTCCCAAGAGACAGAGAATCTATACCGCTCCATCATCCGTGAATATGACTTCATAAAGAGGATAACAATCTCCGAAGGCGAAATCTTTATTCGAAATACCAAGACATCACAAGAAACTCGAACGGCGAAACGAATCAACGGTTGGGCTTATACTGATAATAAAAATCGCGCCTGGCTAAGGTTGGCGGGTCATTTCTTTGAATCCGAGGAATACAATATGGTCATGTATGGCCAACTTGATCTGAACAAAGGAGGCCTGGACATCGTTAATGTTGATCTGCATGACTACAAGATAGGTAATGAGGTCCCGTTTCTGATTCCGGATTATTTTGAGGTGCTCGATGGCGTTGTAAATGGACACCTGGTCATCACCGAACGGATGAAACCCACGCGTGGATTCGACATCGAGGGGAATCTTAATTTACGAAATGGCCAACTAAAACTTGCCTCTGAGAATCTTTACGTTGGCGATGTCAGTCTTGATGCTGAGATTAAAGATTGGGATGTGAAGCTAAAGAAATCTACCCAAACCGTAAACGGCTCTCCTGTCGTTCTTTCGGGAAGAATACGGAATCTTCTGGAACCTCGATTTGATCTGCACCTGTCGTCTGAGCGAATCGACATCGAGGAATTTCTGACACAGTTTTTGCCAGAAAAGCAGCTACCATTCAAAGGACATGCAGGTTTGGATGTCGCGATAACGGACCGATTTTCGGATCCTGATATCCAAGGGACAATCATGGCGGACAGCCTGATGTTCATGGACAGGCGCGTGCGTGACTTGACGGCCCAGATGAATTTCAAGGGCATGTCTTTGAGGATTAGCGATATCAAAGGCTTGATCGATAATGCGAAAGTCTTCGGTAACGGTGAAATCGATTTTCAGGCTTCGGACAAGCTCCTCGATTTTGGCCTCAATATTGAAGGCGATTTTACCAACGATCTTCATAATCTCGGTTTAACCTCAGCCGATCGTTGTTTCGCAAAATCCAAAATTAAGGTCATGGGAACGCTCGTGAGTCCGGTCAGCAGAGGTGAACTTCAGATACAGTTTAGAAAAAAGTCTGCTGAAACATTTTCACTGGAAGGCTCTTTTAGTTACAATCAAGGCAACTACAATTTGGGCCTCGAATCTGATGATAGAGAAGAGAAATTTCGTCTGAAAGTAAATGCGAATGACATTTTCTTGGATCCTTATTTAAACGTTCAGGCAGATAATTTTCAAAAAATCTTTGGATTTGTTAACAATCCGATCCTGGATTTTGTCGCTGAAACATATACTCTGAATCTTACGGCCGATGGGATCGGAAGACGCATGAATTTCAAGGTAGAAGGTTATCGACCGGACGATTTTGAAAAAGTCTTCCTTATTAAGACGGACAGTACTTGGGCCGCGCGTACTAAGCAATTGGTCGGTTTTATTGAACTTTTCCCAAACTCGAACAGAAGCTCCAAGGGCGAATTTGAGCTC
>JAABYK010000247.1:22476-24979 GCA_011775825.1 Candidatus Zhuqueibacterota bacterium
TAGACCTTTCCAAAGACACATACACACCGGAAAAAGGCACGCTTGAAATATCCGGTTTGAAGCTCTCACAGTTGCTCGCCCTCCTGGGGAAAACCTCCCCCAACTACGAGGGTGATGTGTATGGCAAAATCACAGTTAACNNTGGTCGGTTTTATTGAACTTTTCCCAAACTCGAACAGAAGCTCCAAGGGCGAATTTGAGCTCGATATCACCAAAGAAGATTTCAAGCTTAAAAGAATCTTTATAGATGATTGGTTGCAAGGTTCTNNCTCCTGGGGAAAACCTCCCCCAACTACGAGGGTGATGTGTATGGCAAAATCACAGTTAACAACGATACGCAAAGTCCCGAATATTCTGGACATGGCTGGTTGCTCGAGGGGTTTTTTCGAGATGTTGGCCCAATATCGGGTGAGCTAAGCTTCAATACCAGAGGTTCACTTCTCAACATCAAGAAATTCACACTCGAGAAAACAGAATCGACCAGTATCGTGGCCAAAGGGCAAATTGATCTGGCTACCCAAAAGGTAGATGTCACAATTGCAGGTTCAAAAGTTGACGTCAATGATGTGACCAAGATAATCGCGAATAAAGATGGTTTAATTCGGGGAGACGCAATTGTTCAAGTGGGTTTGCGGGGAGCGTTGCCCGAAATACCAATTTTCGGGGATGTGAAGTTCCATAATCTGAAGATTCTGAAATTTAATTTTGACGAAGCCATTTGGGATTTTGGAGACTCGGAACATCGGAACGGCTCATATCTCTCCAAACGCGAAATAAATATCGGCCACGCTGTGTTCGGCAAATTCGATGAGTTTACCCTGGAGGGAACCGGAAAGCTTGGTTTTCGAGGAGAAGAGCAACTGGAGCTCGAGCTTTCGGGCGATGGCAACTTTTTGTCTGTATTATCCGATATCGATGATTTTTTTGTGAAAACATCGAGCAGGGGACATTTGGATTTGTATTTGGCTGGAAAATACAAAAAGCCGAATTTCACGGGTAGTCGATTTAAGTGTGAGAATGGTGTTCTTAAGTTGAGGTCTGTCACAAAGAAGGTTGAAAATATCACCGCGGATTTCGAAGTCTTGCCTGAAGATTATTTTCTAAATATACATGAATTACAGGGCACAATTCAGGGGGATTCGATCTCAATTTCAAACTCGAACTTACTGACAGGATTGAATCATAATGTTTATGAGCCACTCAAAGTCGGCGACGACGACCTGAATTTGGGCGCCCTAATTTTTAAAACATCGCCCAATGGCATACAGCTTAATATCCCGGGTTTAATGGAAAAAGGTGAGATTGGACGGTTTTCTCTGCATGGTCGTAGTGAAAAGGAATCTTTTTTCGTTGCTGGACCATGGCAGCGTCCCTACGTGAGAGGGGAAATACATGTGCAGAATGCGAATTTGATATTTCCATTTGAAGGCGGGGGAGATAACGAAAACTCGGTGGCGATGAACATTCTCAATAATATTAACTGGGATGTGGCCGCATTGCCCGGAAAAGACACCAGATATGTAAAACAATTCCCTGCCGGGATCTACGTGAACATGGAAATAGATAAAGAGAGCAGTAATCTCGAATTTTCCGGAGTCCTCGAAGATTCAACGTTTCGAATTAACGGCGATGTACAATCAACGCGTGGCGATTTCGAGTATGTCGATTTAAATTTCCGGGTCCAGAAGTTTGGAGCAAATTTCGATCATTCCTCACTTTATCCGGTGTTGCACGGCAAGGCGTGGACGGTTCTGAGGGATACGACCGGTACCCCCAATGATGTCTACCTGGAACTTTACACGGTTGACGATCTTACGAACCAGGAGTTCAGACAAGGACGGTGGAACCGAGTTAAGATCAAACTTTCGTCCGAGTATCCCGGATATGAAGAAACTCAGGCGGATATCATGGAGACTCTCGGGTATTCCTCGGAAACGGTAGAGGAACAAGCGACCAAAGCGGTGGGCTACAGTACGGATAAATTTATCTTTCGACCCTTGATGCGACCTTTGGAACGCGAATTGGAACAAACGTTTGGCCTGGATGTTGTTCGATTTAGTTATGCAATCACCCGAAACTTTCTGGATGCAAATTTCAATAACGAGCAACTAAGCTCTTCTCTGGAACTGCTGAGAAGCAGCCGAGTCTCGTTAGGTAAATATCTGACAGAGGACCTCTATTTCCTGTACACAGGTGAGTTGAAAACCGGTATCGATTATCAATTTCAAGACAAAGGGGTGGGTCTGCAACATGTCCTTGGCTTAGAATATCGCCTTAACTCTAAGTGGCTCTTGCAAATGGAGTATGATTATAATACTTTATTAGAAACTCACAAGGACGATAAAAAAATCTGGTTGCGCCATTCATTTCCTTTGGGCGATCTTAATTGAACTTTTTGAGCTGTTTTTGGTTAGAAAATATTAATAAAGCGACCAACAAATAGGTCTCCAATCCGTTGTAGACAGGAATTTAGAATATCTAGACAGGTGTGGGAGTTTTATGA
>JAABYK010000443.1:0-3042 GCA_011775825.1 Candidatus Zhuqueibacterota bacterium
CTGTCACTGCGAGGCGCTTTTTGCCGAAGCAGTCCCCTGACAAAAGCACCTTTCCTTAGAAGGAAGGGAGTGACGAAGGAATCCCTTGAATCGTTGTTTGAAGCTGGAGATTACCACGTCGCGAATGTTCCTTCCAACTAAAGACAGCAGATGTCATTCTTTTATGTAAGAATCTTTTCCGATAGGTAAGTTTGTGCCAGAATCTAAAAAGATTCCTACGGGGCTTTCACATTTCACCACTAAAGACTTTCCACGACTTTTTTCAATCTGGACTGAACTTCATCCGCAACCCCGGCGAGATTCGGGTTCTGCACAGCCGCCATGGACGCAATGGGATCGATGGCTGCGACTTCCACACCGGAGCCCGTGTCTTGCACAATGACGCTGCACGGAAGCATGGTGCCAATTTTGTCTTCGGCCTGCAATGCCTGATGAGCAAACTGCGGATTGCAGGCACCCAGGATTTTATATGGTCGAAAATCCACATTCAGCTTCTTTTTCAGAGTTTCCTTGACGTCAATCTCGGTTAAAATGCCAAATCCCTCTTTTTGAAGCTCTTCAGTCACCCGTTCGATAGCCTCTTCGAAAGACACGTTCACCGTCTTGTTAAAATAGTAACTCATTTTCATACCTCCTTCAGAATTTCATCAAACTCACATACTTCTGCCAAAATACGGATCAATCGGCGCGACGTTTAACAAAATTAGTTTGTATCCTCTTTGCCAAACCGCGCACGCCAGGCCCGCATTCCGCCTTGCATGTTTTGCACCTCAAAGCCCTTGTCCCGCAGAAACTGTGTGGCTCGTGAGCTCCGGCCTCCACTTCGACAATAGACAATTATTCTTTCATTCCTGTAAGGCTCGAGCTCGGTGTAGCGCGTTTCTAATTCTTGCACGGGAATCAGCAACGCATTTTTCAGATGTCCGAGCTCGCCGTGAAATTCCGCTTCGGTGCGCACGTCCAACAGCACGACGTCCGTGTCCTGATCTATTATCGACTTTACTTGTTCCACGGTCAGACTCGGATTTTCAGGGACGCGAGTCTTGTGAGTGGAATTGTTGGCGCAGTTTAGATTGAGCAGCGCAAGAACGCAAACCAATTTTGGAATAAGGAGTTTGGAGTTCATCGATACTTATTCTCCTTCTCCGGCGTATCTATCCTTAAATTCCTCTAAAGCCTTCTGGCGTGCGGCTTTCTCTTCGGGGCTCATTTTTCCGAGATACCATTTGTGCAATTCCGAGTTCAAGGTTTCATTCAACATGCTTTCGACTTCTCTGGCTGCGGTGGTTCGGCCATGAGCTTTGGCCTCGTCTATGAGTTCTCGCACTTCCGGCACAAACTCGGTGTAGAATCGATCCGCGACTTCGTACATGCCGTGCCACTGTGTGAAATCCGGCCCCATCATGGCAGCGCCCATCCGCGCCCGCCGTCCTTCGTGATGCCACAGGTAAAAATAGGTCCACTCGATTTTGTCGTCAAATTCGGTGTCGTCTGTCACCATCTTCACCGCTTTCAGCTTTTTCATGATCGCCGTTGAAGGCTTGCCAAATTTCTCGTTGTACATGTGAACCACATCATCGTATTGCTGATAGAAATTCTGGACGTACTGTTTGCTGTGGCATTGAAAACAGACATCCTGCATGTTTTGGCGACGTTTCTGCCAGGGAATGGTCTCCCGGCCCGCCTCGATGTCTTTGGCGTCTATTTTCTCGGAAACCGGCGGCCGCAGCGTCCAACTGATGCGTTCGCCAACATCGTGAGTCACTCCCTGGTTTGGTGTTGCGCTCATGTGACAGGAGGCGCACGTCGGCGCGGCGATGTAATCCTCACCCACAATCCACGGCCGCACCTCGAGATTCATTTCATCTTTGTGCGCAATAAAATTGATGCCGTGCTTGGACTCGCGATAAATTTCATACTGAGGGTGATCGGGACCCAGATGGCACTTGCCGCAATCATCCGGTTCGCGCGCCTGAGCGACGGAGAAATAATGCCGGTTGTGGCAGGCGGCGCACGATCCCAAACTGCCATCGGGATTGACCCGTCCGATGCCGGTGTTGGGCCAGGTTTCCGGATCGATCATCACGATGCCGTTGCGATCCTTTTTCACGTTGCCTTCCTCATCGCGGATGAATTCAACCACGGACCCGTGACACTGTTTGCAGCCACTCACTGCCACAGCATTTCCGAACATGTCCGGGTGACCCTCTACGATTTCAGCGAGCACATTGTCCAACGATCCCAGAATCTTGCCGCCTTGCGCATGATGACTACGTTGGAACTCGGCAAACTCTTTCTTATGACAACGCGAACAATCTTTCGGAGAAACGATAGTCGCGATGGTGTGAGTGTAGTGCTCGAATGCATCGATGTCACCCGACTCCGCCTGATGGCATTCGAGACAGCCCACACCTTTGATGGCGTGCTGGCTGTCTTTCCACTGCTGAACCGCTGTGCGAGCATTGCTTTGCTGCGAGTGGCATTCCACACACTTTTTGTTTTCGTCTGAAATCACGATCGCAGGCTCCGTGCCAGGTATCTGCTTTTTCCCTTCGATATATCCCACAATCAAAAGAGCGGCCAGCAAAAAGAAACTCAGGGCCGCGATGATAATTCGTTTCGTTTCTAACGATAGCATCCGGGTCCTCCTTCTACTTATATCTTACTTCGTAATTATTCCAAATACACGCCAAGACACCAAGAGAATTTTGGGTCAGATGGCAGACGACTGCAGCCGACTGGCAAATATTTTTTCTGTCCTCCATCTTTCTACCTTTTGTGTTTTTTCATCTGCTCCTGTCAAAAATGCCGGAATAATCCGTACTAGGATCAGCAAAATTATGCTTTTTGACAAAGTTTGGTTGACAGAACTATCGCAGAATAATTATACGGCAAAATGATTAAAGCAAAAAATGGTTTTAGTGGTTTGCCCCAAATCCTCTCACCTTTTGAAATGGCCTGTTTTATTATTCTGCCAAAAAATTATTCTGCCTTCAATTTAATCTTTAAACCGAAACACGTTTTCGGTTTTCTTCCAACTCT
>JAABYK010000443.1:3096-9169 GCA_011775825.1 Candidatus Zhuqueibacterota bacterium
TGAATTTATTTGTTTATTTGTAATTTTGGAATTTGTTCATTTGCGGCTTCGCCGCGCTGTGTTTGCCCCTCACACCATCGCTTCCCAGACCGTAAAGACCAAAAACACGAAAAATCCGACGACTCCTATCCAAAAACTGACATCCTTTCCTGGAAATTTTTTCAAAAACACGCGATCTATGAACGGCCAGAAAAGCAGAAACAGCAAAAAAATCATGCTGCCCACAACTCCGATTTGAAAAGAGGTTAATTTTAGCCACCGAAACACTGCAAAGAAATACCACTCCGGTTTAATGTGCTCGGGCGTCACAAGTGGATTTGCTGGTTCCCCCATGTGGGCCGGAAACACCAACGCGAGAATGGTCAAAATGAAAGTTAACGTTAACCCGACGATGACTTCCGTGTAAAAATGGTCGGGGAAAAAGGGATAGGATCGCTCCTCAGTCTTTTCCTCTTCGGTGGCACTTTCGGATTCACTGCCGTGAAACCGTAGCGGCGAAACCGGCGCCGATACTCGCATGGAGACCTGCACGGACTCCGTCTCATCCTCTTCAAACCGCAATCGGGTTACTCCGTGTAACCGAATCTGAACCACGTGGAGAGCAAGGAGAATGACCATGACCGTGGGCAACACCCCGATGTGAAACACAAAAAACCGAGTGAGGGTATTATCGCTCACCTCCGGCCCACCGCGAATGAATCGGGCAATGAGTCCACCGATCAAAGGCGTCGCTTCGGCTATGTTTGTTCCCACGACCGCAGCCCAGTAGGAGATTTGCTCATAAATCAAGGAATAACCGGTGAAGCCAAAACCAACGGTGGTCAATAGCAGGCCAACGCCGATCATCCAGTTCAATTCGCGCGGACGTCGATAAGCGGAGGTAAAAAAAACTCGCAGCATGTGTAGCATTACCGTGAGCACCATCAAGTGAGCGGACCATTTGTGCACGCTGCGAATGAACCAGCCAAAACGGACGCTGGTCGTGATGTGAGCCACGCTTTCAAATGCCTCTGCGGGATTCGGGACGTAGTAAAATGTCAAGATGATGCCCGTGGTCGCCTGGATCACAAACAGGTATAGCGGCGTCCCGCCGATAGCAAACCACCAGCGCTTCAGGTGATTTGGGATGGGCTCACTTGATATTTCCTTTAGAAGATTGAGATCAAACGGAAACGATTCAGCAAACCACTGCTTAAACGTTTCAGTCTTTTGCATATTAGCTCCTTCAGCTTTCTTTTAACATCACGTAGACGTTCTCGTTTTCGTCCACTTCCACTTCATATTTATCGAGAGGCCGTGGCGGCGGTCCGGAAACCACGTTTCCGTTCACATCAAACACCGCGTTGTGACACGGACAAAAGAAACGATCGTTGTTGGGTTCCCAGTAGACTTTGCAGCCCAAATGCGTACACGTAGTTGACATGGCTTTTAAGCCAGCATCCGTATTGACCAGGACATTTTCACGACCGTCCAGATCCTTGAATGTGATGCTGCCGCCTCTCGGAAGTTCCTCAAGTGACCCCACCAGTAGTTTCCGATATTTAATCGGTTTTTTCCTTGGTATGATAAAATTGAGGAAATATACGGCACCCGTACCGTAACCGGCGCTCAGTCCGAGGCCCATCAAGACTCGTTTAAAGAAGCTGCGTCGGTCTACGTCGTTGGATTCTTTCTTATCTGTCACGTTGGCCTCCAACCTTGATTCCATGGCAGTCAAACCTCTCAAGCAAAATCAGTAGACGTGATAAAATTAGCATAATTTGTTTCATTATGCAACCGTTGATTCTGCAGAATCTCATCTCTTTCGATCTAGAATTGATGCGGGACTAAACGGTCAAATCGAAATATCAATATCGGTCATCTTTACTCGACTTTTTAGTCGCCCCCAGATTGGTGAAACTGATCTTGTTCAACCGGGACTTGCCCTCGATTGTGTTCATATTTCGGGCTGTGGATTTCTTGCACACGATGAATGTACTCCTGAGAAGAGACGGCATTGTACCAGTTACCCGTCACCTTTGCCAGAAACATAAACAGCGGCAGAATCAACACGATGGCCCAGGCCGCACGCACCGGTGAAAGGGGGCGCGTCTTTTTGACGGAAAGATAAAGCGTATCGGCCACCGGACAGGCATCCACGCAAGACAGGCAGGAGGTGCATTCATCGGACTGCACTGTCTTCGCTTTATGAACCGCGATCTGTGCCGGACAGGCTTTGGTGCACAACTCGCAGTCAATACAAGAAGGTATGTTACGAGTCACCTTCGTGGGTGACAGAAAGCCAACTAAGCCGAGCAAAGCGCCATAAGGACATAGGTAGCGGCACCAAAAATGTTTGACAAAAATGGAAAGCACCGCCAGAATGAAAATGGTCCACAGGGCTGTCGGAGAAATCCCTTGAAAAAACTTCAGCATTTTGATGTCGGCCACCCGATTATACGGGCTGTAAATGAAGACTTTCAAAGCGACTTCGTTCATTCCCCAAAAAATGGTGTAGAGAAAAAAGAAAAGAAGCAGGTACTTCAAACTGCGCATCGGGTAATCCAGCCAGCGCGGCACTCGTAAATTACGACCAAACACCTTCTCTCCAACGAGCGCCAATGATTCGGAAACAAACCCAACGGGGCATATCCAACTGCAAAAGGCTTTGCGCACAACAAGGCTGATTCCCACAATAGAGAGAAAGATCACTAGGCCCGCCGGATGAATGTTGTTGACGACTCCGGTCAATATCCAGTACTTTAAACTGATGAGCGCGCTGATAGGCAGAAACGCCTCCACGCCCTGGGGTCGGGCGATTGGTTCGCCAGGACCGCCAGCTTCAGCCCAATTGACGAACTGCACAAACTCGAAGCCGATCCACAAAGTGAGCAGCAAGAAGCCAACCTGAACCAGGTAACGCAGGGACTGAGCATTGGCAAAACGCAGGAAGGGTTTTCCGAACAACCTCACCTCGAGTTCGTGATTCGCACGCGCAATTTCCTTTTTTCGCTTTGACCGTCTAACGGATCCTTCGCAGACAATCGGAAGTTTTTCGTCAACGCTCTCCGCCGGAGATGTATGCTCTTGTCTTTCTAAAATCATGGCGTTTCCCGTTTTCATTCTGTATCTCGCCTTTGATTCACCGTACCTTACCCAAAACGTCCCCGACATTTGCAAAAACCAGACCAATTTGTCCCGTTAAAATTAAGTTGTTATTACCATTATACTTAACCATGCGAAGATTGGTTTGATGAACCCGAAGCATTTCTTGAGTTTGAGAAAAGACGCAACCTGTTTTTTCAATTTGAAAATCAAATAGTCCTCTTCCTAAGATTCGGAACCTTCAGCAGGTTGCGGGTGGGGTATGTTTGCATTGCCTAAAACTTGTAAACCACCGCCAGCTTCAATTCCCAGGGATTGTTGTCGAACTGCGTGTTGCCGTTGATCAGAAGCTGAGCCGCATCTCCTGCTATCAAATATCCGCCTCGCAACGACCACACGAGTTGCTTATAAACGTTGTAGTCGATCTTGAAGTCGATTTCGCTGCCAATTGAATTTGAGGATTCGCCGGTGAATTCTGAGGTCTGAATCAGCCCATCGCCATTGGTGTCGCCCCAACCCCGGATATCTGCGGTAGCTCGGAGATAAGAATACGATCCGAATAGTTTCAATTTTGGCAATGGTTTGACCAGAATGCTACCCTGGAGAATGGTGGTGTTTTCAAGCTCACGATACCCGCGTGTGTTGGGTGCTCCCAATCCTTGCGGCGTGATGCCCTCTTCGTCCGGCATGATGCTGTCTTCCCAGAGTTCGGTGATATAGAAGTAACCCATGGTTTTGAGCTTGTTGATGTTGCCGTTCCCGCCTGTTGGATCGTCATCACCTGAGCCGACGCCAAACACCAATCCTAAATCAATTTTGGGACTCACAGATTTCGTCCCCTTCAAATAGAGATTGAATCCGTTGAGATCGCCATCGTTTACATCCTGAAGTTGATTCGTACCTGAATCGGTATTGCCGATGTCATCCTTTCCGGCGAGGTAATCCAATTCACCCAGTAAGTTCAAGCCCAAATCGTTGTTCTGATAATTAAAGGTCAAACCCACACAGCCGAGCTTGCTGACGCTTGGCGAAAAACGCGTGCGAAAATAATCGATCCCGTGCGGCGTGAACGTCGAGCCATCATCATCACCATCGTCCCGGTAGTACATTCCGAAGACACCGTAAGACAAATTACCGACCCGGGTCGTACGATCAAACCTCGCTAAGAAAATATTGGCATCGTCACCGTCGCTCACCACATTGCCTTGCGCGTCCACGGTTTCATTGTCTGTCAGCGCGTCCACACCTTCGGAGACTCTTCCCCAGCCCACACCGACTTTGCCAGACTTGGTGTTGAAATCCACCTGCACACCATCGAAGTTACTGTCCAGCACAATTTTGTTCCCAAGACCATAGTACATGCGACCGACTCGAATGTTGATGGGAAACGGGGTATCGGGAATCATAAAGTCCAAATAACCAATGTCCACGTGCAAGCCGTAGTTCGTGTCCTTGTTACTAAAGCGAGAAGACAGTGAGCCATTATCATCATCGAATTCCCCGCGGAAATCGTCGTTGTCCACACCCCACCAGCCTTGCGCCAGGTCAAAACGGGTGACTGCTTTTAGGTTATCCGAGACCGCCAGATTCAGATTCAGCCGCAGCATCTGCACCACGTAGTTGTCGTTGTAATCCACTTTGCCAAAAAAGAAATCCTGCTGTTTTTGAAACCATGCGTAGTAGACGCCGTTGATTCTGAGTTCCAGTTCCTCGTCCTCATTCTCTTTCTCCTCTGAGATCGTCACCTGAATACCGCTCAATACAAAAAGAGAACTGAGAACCGCAACCAAAAGTCGTTTCATGATCGTTTCCTCCAAATTTTCTTAGGTTGGATTTTGTATGCCCTACATACAAGACCTGTGCCAGACGGAAGATTTGTCTATGAGTTAGCTTAAATAATTGTTAGTTTTAGGTTTAAGGTTTTACAAGCTTAAATTTATAATATTTATAAAAAGCCCTCTGTTTTATTCTCAAGAAATACTCTCGGAACCATTCTCGATTTCAGGAATGAGTGGCAGAGGGTTTCGGTGGACTGTTTAACGTTAAATCACGTTAAAACTCTTGAAGAGAGCGTTGTCGTCGTTGGGTCTGACAGTTCGTAGCCTTTCAAACTCGGTGTTCAGAATAAGATCAAAATGCTCGAATAAATTCGAATTCATTTCTAGATTTTCTAGATTATAAGGTATGAAAAAGCCAAAATTATTAAAAAAATTGTTGTCTGGTCTAAAGAACATTCGCTTTTCAGAACTAACTGCATGTGCGGAAGCATTCGGATTTCGTCTGGATAGAACAAAGGTAGTCATCATATTTTTGTACACCCTGAAGTTCCCGAGTTGATAAATTTACAGATGTCGGAGGCAGGCAAAACCCGTATCAAGTCAGACAGTTGTTAAAAAATTTAAAATAATAGAACAGTACAATCTTGAGATGGAGGAATGAGCCATGAAGGATTACCATATCAATCTATTTTATAGTGAAGAAGATGAAGGATACATTGCAGATATACCGGACTTAAGACATTGTTCAGCTTTTGGAAGCACCCCCGAGGAAGCCTTGATGAGGTTCTAAAGGCAAAGGAGGCCTGGCTTGAAACTGCGCGTGCCAACAAGAAGCCGATGCCGCAGCTAGGTTATCGGCCTGCAATTTATCAAGTTGCCTGACATTTGGACACCCAACACCTACCCGAAATAAAAAATCCTTCCTTTTTCAAGTCCTCCCGATTCAACGTCGATCTTCCCACACTCCTTTTTCGTCGCCGAAGGGTAGCAAAACCCACATCGATATCGAATCAATCCCCAAACGAGGCCATTTGACGGTATATGAGGTATAGTTGCCCGGACAAATATGGAAGTTGTTGTGGTTCAGCAACGGAGTGTTTTACCATGCCGTACAAGAAAATTCTGGTTTCCCTGGCTTGCAAAGAGGATGAAAACAGCATCATTCACGAAGCGGTTCGCCTGGCATCGAACCTGGATGCCAAGCTCACTGT
>JAABYK010000443.1:9183-12867 GCA_011775825.1 Candidatus Zhuqueibacterota bacterium
TGGCAGAAAAGGATGTTCGTGAACAATTCCGCAATTTGGGATATGAACAGGAGGCAGATGAGATCGAAGTTCATATCGCCAAAGGTTCGTCTTATCCTAACGAGATTGCCAAAGCCACGGAAGATGCTCACCTGCTTGTGATTGGGCATCGTTGCAAGAATCGATTCTTGAGCGCGTTCATCGATTCCGTGGACAAGCGCGTGGCGGATCTGGTATCTTGTCCGGTCTTGCTGGTGCCTTACAAAAAAAGCAGAAGATTCTCTTTGCTCTATACCAAAAATCAGGAAGATAACAAACCAAATGGCCCACTGAACGAATCAGGACGGTCAAAAAGCTTTGATCAACCGGTTCCTTCAAAGATTCCCGCCTGAGCTTCGCAGCGGAAAAACAAAGCCTGTTCAAAAAAGCAAGGGGACAAAATGAAATGAGTACCCCTCTTTCTGTATGGGGTTGTCTGTTACAGCATCGGGTTTTCCACGTTTGTCTATATGATGGGATTCATTGGCAACATTGTGGTGTCCCGAAAGCGCTGGATTCGGATCCGGAAGGCCATCTGGGTTTGGCCCTGTCAGACAATATCGGGTTGCTGGCCCTTTTCGGAATTCAACACAGCGTCATGGCAAGGCCGGGCTTCAAAAGGGTGCGGACTAAAATCGTCCCCAAACCCATTGAGCGCAGCCGACAGAATGATTTAATTATAGTCGTTTTGCCCAAAATAGTTTTGCTCTATTTCACAATGCATCAAGCTGACAAAAAAGTGAAGTTTCGCTGTAGTGTTAATTACGTTACCATTGCCTTTTCAGGCCACCTTCGTAACCGTCGCTTATGCCCTGTGGTGGGATCTATTTGTTGCTCCGGCTTTATCCTCGACTTAAAACAACCTCATAAAGCCCAATGACGCATAACGATCGCTACCGCCTAATAAATTCCCTTTTGGGAACTGCCACGTTGCCCTGCCCGCGTGGCATTCGTGAGATACAACCCTCCGAGTACTAACCCGGCCCCTGTGATGAGGGATCGCGTCACAGGTTCGCCGAGCAGCAAAAATGCCAGTACGATTGCGCTCACTGGAACGAAGTTGATGAATTGGCTGGCTCGGGCCGGTCCGATGGCCTGAATCCCCTGATAATACCAGAGAAATCCGAGCACGGTACCGAACCAACCCAGGTAGCACAGACTCAGCCAGTCCACGGTTGAGTAGTCCACCACTTTCGACAGCAGGCCTTCGGAGTAGGCGGGCCAAAACAACAGAACGGTGCCAATCACTGCCGAGTAGGAGACGGCAATCAATGGGGACAGGTCTTTCATCACGACTTTGCCGATCAAGGAGTACGCGACCCAACTGGCGACGCATCCAAAGATAAACAGCTCTCCCGGTCCGATGTTCCCGCGCACGATTTCCTGGACATCGCCTCTGCTGATGACGACCATCGCACCAAACACCGAGAGGACAACGCCAACCCCATTCAACCACTTCATTTTTTCTTTGAAGGACAGGGAAGCCAGAAGAGAAATGAAAATGGGATTGGTCGCCACGATCAGCGAGGCGCGGCTTGCGTGAATGCTTTGCAACCCTTTAAAGAAGCAAAAATTGTAGGCAAAGACACCGGACATACCGAGCAATCCAACCGCAAGCCATTGAGTTTTTGCTAATCTCGGCAGCCTGCCCTCCATTCGGTAGGTGATCAAAACCAAAGTCAACGAGGCGATGATAAACCTCGAGAATGCGGCAGAGAAGGGTTGCACCGTTTGAGCCAGCATGCGACCCGCAATGAAAGTTCCACCCCAAAATGTAGCAGTGAGGAATAATTTGAGATAGGTCAAGAAATCAGGGATTATTTTCGTTCAACATTTGCAGAGCAGGTCCAAGATGTCGTTTGGTGCCCAAGCAGAAGAGTCGTTTCGGTTCAATCAATGGCTGCAACCCCAGTAAAAGAGCACAAACTTGACTTCCAGAATCAACTCGCGGCAACCTCCAAAAACCGCTTTGCTAGGTTCGGGCCGGCGCCTTCCTCTTCATGCTTGAAAAATACGTACGCGTTTTCCCAATTCTGGGAATTAACGCGCTTCGTCCAATCGGTGAGTTGCTCATCGTTGTATTCGGGACGCCGGAGTCGCAAGTAACCCCAGTTTGCCGTTGACACCACCTGCGTGTCCGATTCCTCACGCATGTCCGCGATACAGAGCGCGCAGCCTCGGGCACGCAGACACCCGTATACTTCCTCATCAAACCAAGACTCGTGACGAAATTCAAAGGTGGCGTATTTTCCGTCAGGGATTAACTCCAGAAAACGCTCAAGACGTTCCAAATCTTTGCGGAGATAAGGTGGCAACTGAAATAGAATGACTCCCAACCGTTCTCCCAGAGTGGCGGCGGTTTTGAGCAAATATTCCGTTTCATCGTTGGCCTCCTTAAGTCGCTTGATATGGGTGATCTTTCGTGATGCCTTCAGCACAAATCGAAAGTGTTCCGGTACCTGTTCAGCCCATGTTTCCAAAACGCTGGCTTTCGGAAGACGATAAAATGTGTTATTTATCTCCACGGCCGGTAGCTGCTCACCGTAATACCGCAGCATCTCGTTATTGGGCAAATCCTCAGGATAGAAACTGCCCTTCCATTCTTTGTAGCTGTATCCACTTGTCCCAACCCATAGCTTCATTGGATTCTCCTTTGGCTTTATTTTGCTTTAGGTCTAAATTAGGCAATCAACCAAAAACTCGCAAGTCCTTTTTGTTGGATTGTGTGCAAAGCTGTAGTTATTGCTCTTAATCAATGGACGGATACGCCTCTTTGGACTGCGTGCGACGGTGTTGCCGCCTCACATTGACTTAATCAATTTACTCCACTTCTTCCACACTTGAAACAGTTGCGGCCTTACGGCCGCACTACGAACCCTCTGCAAACAATGTTTCAAACAGACGTGTCCAGTTGGCGCGCAAGGAATTCACCCGGCTCTGAGGCAAACCATAGGTAGAAAGCGTAAGCGTCACGTCCCGCCGACCCCATAACTCGTCCAATTGAAGTCTCATGACCGCATGATTCAAATTTTCGACGGTGGCGCTGAAATCCTTCGGGGGCAAGTACAACCGAACTTTTCCTGACAACGAGTCTCCAATGGCTGTCTTAATGTTGTATGGCGTTCCTGGCATGGAAGCCTCCAATGTGCCATCGCTCACAATCCCATTTTTGCTCATCAAACGTGACCACGCTTCTTGCCGAGAGATCTGATCGATGAATCGGCGCACATAGATCACCGCTCGCGGCGTTCCTTTGTGGTACTGCAAATAGTGTTGTAATCCCCACAAACTAAAGTCCCAACCGCGATGCGTGCAATCATACAATTCGTCCCAATCGGCATCTTCTGAGAAGCCCGAGTGGACCAGCCTGAGCACGGTTTTGTTGCCCCGACGTTCGAGAAAATAATCTACCGCGATTCGGGTCGTTTCTGAGTCCGGAAACGTGGTTCTGAGATGCTTATTCGGCTCCCAAATTTCAATCGTGGATTCGAATTCGTATTCGTTGCCCCAGGACATCCTAATGGAACCGCCCGGGCCCGGTTTGACGTTCGCTTCCAACGGCCACCAGCGGGTTAATTCCTCGGCGTCGGTGAGCGCCTTCCAAACCGCTTCGATGGATGCCTCTATTTCAATTTCCTTTGAAATGCTGCGGGTTTCTGTTTTCTC
>JAABYK010000443.1:12931-15175 GCA_011775825.1 Candidatus Zhuqueibacterota bacterium
AAAGAACTCACAACGAACCAATAAGATCTCTCAATGAGTTCGGAAGAGCCCGTTCTAGTTACAAGGCCGTCATGCATCAAGTCGGTCTTCATATGGCACCGTCTCGCCATGCTCGACATATCGTTTTAGTAACCTCAGATACATCGCCCAGCAGTAGCATGAAATGCGATAATGCTCGTTGGCACCTGGCCAACCCAAATGGTGAAATCGCACCTGAGTGACGCCGTTCTTGACGTCTAGAAAGAAACCTACGCGCGTTCCCTGCCAGTCTTCCTGGGCGCTGATAATCTTAAACTCAAATTCGGTGTGAGGAATGTATCGAGAGACTATTGCACGCCAATCGTGTTCAGGGCCAAACCAGAGTTCGTATTGTGCTCCTTCCGCAGGTTTTCCTGATGAACGCTTCGTCCACCAAGCATCGAGACCTTTGGGCATGGAGACGGCCTGATACACTTTTTGTGGTGAAGCCTTGATGGGAAAGTGATGATATATGTCAGCCATTTTGTTCCTCCACTCTCTTATGATTCATAGTGAAATCCAAGTAGACCTTAAACTGCACTTAATTTGAAGCTGGAAATAGATTCTGCAAAACGTGTGTCCAACGAGCTTGGAATTCAGCTACTTCAGCCTCAGGCAGTCCATAAGCCGAAAGCCAGACATTGGCCACCCGCTTACCGCGGTACTCCTCTATCCAAACGCGCAACAACGCGTTGTTCAGGTTCTCAGCCGTGGCCACGAAATCCATCGGTGGATTAAAGTATGCAATCGTACCGCGGAACGATTCGCCAGTGGAAGCTTTGACTTCATAAGCATCGCCTTCCGTCATTTCTTTCAGCGATCCCTCGGATACGAACCCTTCGTCTCCCATCAGTTTTTGCCAAATCAGCTCAACCGGTTGGGCGCACAGCATGTTTGCCCAGGCAACAGAGCGCTCGGCACCAAAATGGTGTTCCACATAGTGTTTCAGCCCCATCAACTCCGAGTTCCAGCCTCGGCGCACGGCATCATATTCTTCATCCCAACTGTCCTCATGCCCAAAGCCGGAATGCACCAGGCGCAAGACGGTTTTACCGGAACGCGCCTCCAGAAAATAATCGACTGCCAGTTGTTGTCCTGCATCCAACACCATTTCCTGGCTTTCGGGTTCTTCGAGGGTGTTAAAGTCGGTATTGTGGTCGTACACAAGTCGCAGGTGTTCTTCTTCCACCCAAACATCAACTCGAAATTCCCAAACAAACTTGTCGCCCCACGAGATGCGAACCTTGCCGCCAACGCCAGGTTTCACCTCCGCATCGAGTGGAAACCATTGCTTTAATTTCTCCGCTTGCGTGATGGCCTTCCAAACGTCTGCAACCGGCGCCGCAATTTCAACCGTCTTTTCGATTTTGCGGGTACGCCCTTTGGCACTCTCCTTCTCAGACATTTCGTCCTCCCCATTATTATTTTGTGAATCAATCGCTTTGCAAGTTAATTGGAAAAACGACAGGCTTAAAAGCACAAATAGCAGAACGGTTTTCATAGACATGACACAACCCTCCGGTTTGATTGCATATGTGGAAATTAACACTATGAAGCTTCACCCTTCCTTACCCTTCGTGATGGCCGGATAAGCCCCGACGATGAACCTAAACAACCGGCCACCTCCCGCTTTTTCGTCGTGATATTTTGCGGCCAGATCCGCAACCGTGTTTGTTAATTCCTCGGTGAATGCATTCAAATCCGCCGCGGACGCAAACCTGACTTTGGTTTGCAGCGTGAACGTGGGCAGGCGTTTTTTTGCCTTGTCCGCCCGCTCCCGCAGAAGCGCGACTTCCCGAATCAACTGCACTGCAACCGCCAACAAATAAGACGACGAGAACTTGTCGCGTACTTTTTCGGGGTTTGTGGCCAGCGCACCAAGCGCTTCCGGATTAATAATGTACGATTTTGCGGTTGCCCGTACGATGCGCTCAACACAGTTGCCTTTACGCCGTTCTTCAACCTGTTCAACCAGCCCCTTCTTTTCAAGTTCGCGCAAATGATAGTTGATTTTCTGACGCGGCAAGTCCATGGCGCGCGCCAACCCCGAAGCCGAATTCGGCTTTCTTAGACGCTGCAATATTTGCAACCGAATGGGATTCAGCAGAGCATGGGCGCTTCTGGCGTCCTGGACCAGGTTCACAGTTGGTTGATAGGATGTGTTCATAGTACTTAATATAGTACCGACAATTTTAATTGTCAAGAAAATAATTACAATCGGTAAAA
>JAABYK010000443.1:15236-20006 GCA_011775825.1 Candidatus Zhuqueibacterota bacterium
CTACTTGAAGGAGGCCATTGCCTCGGTTCTGAATCAAACCTATCAGGATTTTGAGCTGATCGTGGTGGACGACGGTTCCACCGATGGCACCACAGCCTTTGTCAAGCAGTTTGGAGAGCGAGTCAAATACGTTTACAAAAAGAACGGCGGGCCAAGCTCTGCGCGGAATCGCGGCATTCGCGAAGCCAGCGGACGCTTTCTCACGTTTCTGGATTCAGATGACTTGTGGCAAAAAAATAAGTTGCAGGTGGAGGTCGAATACATGCATGCCCATCTGGAAACGACGGTGTGTTACTCGGATGAGATCTGGATTCGAAAAGGACGACGCGTCAATCCGCGCAACAGGCATCAAAAATTTTCGGGTTGGATATTTGACCGCTGTTTGCCACTGTGTATTGTGAGCCCCTCCTCCGTACTGATGAAAAGAGAATTGTTTGACGTGGTAGGCATGTTTGACGAACACTTACCGGCGTGCGAAGACTATGATCTCTGGCTACGGGCTTCATTGCATTTTCCTTTCCATTTTATTCCACAAAAGCTCATCATCAAACGAGGCGGACACCGGGATCAACTGTCGTCTCAGAGGGGACTCGACATGTACCGGATTCAAGCCCTGCTCAAACTGCTGAAAAATCCTGCCCTGAATTCGGAACAGCGAAGCCTGGTGACTTGCAAGATTCGTGAAAAGTGTGGCGTCGTCGCACAGGGCTGCCAAAAGCGGGGGAAAGTTAGAGAGGCACAATTCTATCAAAAGATTTCAGAGGGCCTGGCACCAGAGTCAGAGTCTCAGGGGATGTCGAACTGAAGGGAAACCTGCGAACCCGGTTCGAGAATCGGAAAATTCGCTCGAATGTAAGCTTCTAATTCATCCAATCTGTCAATTTGTTCCTGATTGAGATCTCCCTCCTTTCTCAGTTTCGCAATCTCCTCCAAAGCACTCATGGGAGTGGTTCGTTTTCCGCCTTTGTAATCGATGAGGGCACCCTCCGCAGACATCGGATTGATCTTTCGCTTGAAAGCCTCAAATTCACCTCGGAATGCATCGGGCATCTGCAAGGAGTAGTTTCGGAAAATCACCCGTTTTGCGAGCTCGTGCACTACGGGACTGCTGAACTCTTCGCACATGTCGACTTTTTCGGACAACGACACATCGTGAAAGCGTCGGCACAGAGCCTTATCGTGATCAACCAGAAAGCCCAAGTGATAGAGCATGGCATCGGCGTCGATGTCTGCGACATTCGGGTAAGCGAATTCGCAGTAATACGTGGCTATTTTTTCCAAAAGCTCCGTATTGGATTCCAGCCAGCGCTTGTTTTGTTCAAGGATTTCGGTACGCTCCGGATCGATTCGAGCCAGGAAGCGCTCGTAAGGTGGAATGATCATTCCGGGTTCGCCATATTTTTTTCGGATCATCCAGGTTTTCTCAGGGATGGTTTGCTCAGTCGCTTCCTGCAATGTGGGTAAATCCAACCGCAGCCATAGGGTCTGGTCGCGGTACGGAAGCGACTTGCCGATGGCCAGCACCGGGACCTGATAGTTTTGCTGCGAGCCGAAATCCGACCCAATCAGCAAACCGAATTTGAAGGATTCCGACAATTTATCGCTGAATCTCGGGAGCTTACCGATTCGACGAATGTCGTACCCTTTTCTAAAATAATTCGCCAAATACTTCCAGATATCTTTTTCTTTTATGAGCCTTCGTGCTAATTCAACCGTCGCCTCCACATCAACTAAAGCATCATGTGCCATGCCGTCGGTAAGCTGGTTGGCCTCGCTCAAGTGTTCTAATTTTAGGGATACTTTCCCATCGAATTTGGGCCATTCGAGAACGTCGTTTTTATATAGCCAATACATGGCCACCATGGGTAGCAAATCCATGCGGTTGCAATTGTTGGCGTACTGGTGGGTGTACGGAGGGAGCAAATTTCGATAAAAAGCAAAGCGCAGAAATTCGTCATCGAATCCGAGCGTATTGTAGCCCAAACTCGTGGTGTCCGGCTGATTGAGCAGCGCATGAATCGAGCGAGTGGCGTCGAATTCGCATTTGCCAGCATGGGTCCTGGAGATCGGGATACAGTGAGCGGTTATGGCCCCTGGCGACGGAATCACATCCAGGCGCAACTTCACGATAATCTCATGCCGCTCAATCTCGTGAAATGTTTCATCCGTACGAATGGCAGCAAACTGCACTACCTGATCGAAGGCCCGATTCAGGCCAGTGGTTTCGATGTCATAAAACAGGTAGGTTCGCATGGATTAAGCAGCAAACTTCTTTGCGTTTTCGGCGGTAACTTGACAGATCAGCTTGACTTTCGATGGTCTACAACCGATGTTCGACCACTGCCTAAGACTTAACCGCAATTCCCTGGATTTTTTGGCGGCTGATTTTCATCGAATTCTCGTGAACATATTCTTTGAAGTTCTCAAAGCTAAATCCGGCTCGCAAAAAAAGCGACTTTGTATCTCGCGTGAGATTGCAACCGCAGGCGATTTTTTTCCAGAACGGATTCAGCCGACGCTGCCACTTCGCCAATGTTTCGTCCGCAGCGAGAACATGTTCGAAAAAGTGTAACTTGCCGTTGGGCTTTAATACGCGATAAATCTCGCTGGCGGCCAACTCAGGATCCGGCACCGAACAAAAAACCAGGAACGAGACGACCGTATCAAATGACTCATCCGGAAAATCCAGATTTGTAGCCGACCCTTTGATCAAGATAACCTTACTCGACAGGGCCGAATTTGCTTTGAGTTCATCAAGTTCTTTTTCGGCTTTGGTTAGCATCGACGCAGAATACTCCAGACCCACGATCTCATCAGCCGAATCGGTGTAAAATCTAAAGCTGGTTCCCAGGCCGAACCCAATCTCCAGTACCCTACCGCTTGCGCTTCCGAAGACGGCACGCCGTTCGTCATCATAGTCACGCACGGCCTTTTGACAGAGCCAGGGAAAGATCCGGTCCTGATAGAATCCCAAGCTTCCTTCTCCTTATCGAATGTTCATGTGAGGCAACCGTGTCACGGCTGTTGGCGCTCCTTTTATTGATCCGAAAAGTAAAGATGAAAAAACAGAAAAGCAACCGAAAAACTTTGGGGGGAATGCTTTCTGGCATGAAATGTTTTCGTCAGCGAATGATCTGAGTGCACAGAGGCTTAGGGAAGCACTGAGTTCTCGGAGATGTGAAATACGCTGGGCGGGATTTGCTTCCCACGTGCTTCACGCACCAAGTAATCCCGCGCAGACCCTGTGAATTAGGAATTGTATTCTCAACTACCGCAGTCTGGCTGTGTTGGACAAATAGGTCAAAATGATAAGTCCCTCTCTATATTACTGAACGCAATCGACGACAATACCTTATAGCAGCCGTTTGCCGATTGGATATGCGAGAAAACAGAAGCGCTGTCATCAAGGATTTCACTTATGCGTAGACATTACTCGGTTGGGCTGAGCATGGGGCGAGGAAGTATTTACGGGCTTGGCTTTTTGCATTTAAAATTTATCTCTTCTTTTCTTTATTAAATTTGGACTTCTCTTGCCATGAGCAATAGCAAGAACAATGACTTCTTCTTTCTTCAGCAAGTAAATTATTCTTTTGCCTTTATATTCCTCTGCAAAGATTTTTGGATATTTTTCAACGAATTTTAGCCCAGCCTCAACCTGAAGCAGAAAGTCATATCCTAATCCCTTCCTTTGACCTTCATACCACGAAAAGGCCTGCTTTAAATCGTCTTCAGCCTCGGGTCTTATAATAAGTCTATACTTCATTCTTCACCGACTGATTCTTTTAAAGACATCTTGCCATGGAGAGCCCAGATCAGGATTCTGATGATATGCCTCAAAACGTTTATCAATTATTGCTTTCTCCTCTTCCGTTAATTCGACCGAGTCTGCATCTGAAGCTATTGAATCCCAGATATCTTCTACAAGTTGAATTCTTTCCGGAATCGATAAACTAAGCGGGTCAGCGGCCGTTATCTTCTCCACAAGGTCTACCTCACCAGGGTCAACGTCCTGACTTTTACAAACTCCTCCATTTCGAGTCGATAGAGATAGGTGCCGCTTGCGACGTCGTTTCCCAACTCGTCTCTGCCATCCCACTTTACGGAGTAAAAACCGGGAGACTGTCGTTCAAATACGAGCGTCTTGATCAGTTGACCGCGAATATCGTAAACTTCGACCCGGACGCTGGCTTCCTTATCCACCTGATAGCTGATGACGGTTTCCGCATTAAACGGATTCGGATAATTTTGAAAAAGTCGGAAGGGTAAAGATGCTTCTTCTTGCCCGCTTACCATTGTCACTCGGCCGTCACTCAACCACTCCGCGGAACTGATTTGGTTGTTGGCAGATTTCCCGTTATTCAATTCTGCGTTGCTGAAATCGGCAATTTCATTCACTCTTCCGGTGCCAATTAAATCCATGTCCCCGCCGTTCAGGTCGGGATCCTCATAAAGTCGAAGTCGATAGCCCAACGGGATGGCATAGATCACAGACGAAGATGCGTCATCGAAGTTTTCGATATTTCTGAAGTTGCCGTAATCTCGCAGATGTTGGTCGACGTAATCGAGGATGACAGACCGACCGTGAAAATCCTCTCCGTCGTAGAGTTCTACCCAGGCTTTATCTATGGATTCCACCTGAGAAACGGGCTTTTGAGGTCCGAACTCGATCATATTTACCGATTTGTCCGCGCCGGTCGCACCATGTTCAGTGGCATAAAGGTAAAGTTTATTATCCGGACTCACATAGATTCCGGCAGCAGCTTGTAGGTC
>JAABYK010000443.1:20051-23013 GCA_011775825.1 Candidatus Zhuqueibacterota bacterium
TGCGTTGGGATCCGGGCGTTCGACGGGCACGTCCACTCGGTAAAGATCGACGAAGTCATCTCCACCAAAGCTCTCCGGTCTCCGTCCGTGCGTGGCGATCAGATACAGCTCTCCGGTACCGCATTCTGTGATGAGGTTGGTATTTTGATAGCCGGCGTCTCCAAAGACGCTCCCCAGATCAGCCCAATCCCGGTCGAATGAGCCGTCCGACCGCCGCAGTTCGGATTGCAACTCGCTGTAGTGCCAGTGGTCCCACGGAATCCCATCATGATAACTTCCCGGACTTTCCTCCAGGTTGTCGCTCAAAATATAGAACTCCAGATTTTTGGCGTGGCTCAGGGCTCTCACCATCAGATAACGCCCGCCCTCTAACCGAACGATGCCCACCGAGTTGGCGTTTTGCTGTGGAAGTTCCCATCTCGGATCCGTCCAAACCTCTATCGGTTTTAGAGGATGTGACATATCCCACAGGGTAAAGAGTGCGGCATTTCTGGAATGGTTGATGTTGCCATCGCAGCCCACCAACAGATACTTACCAATTGCCTGCATGCCTCCCGGGTGATCGTAATCCTTGGTTATTGCTTGCGCGTTAACGATCAGGTCTGAAGAATGTGGTGCCACATCTCGGGTCAATTTGCCAAACTCAAGACGATTGGAACGCAAGCGCCGGCCATCGTTTGCGCGAGATCCCATCTGCACAACCGCGAAGTGAGCCGGTCCCGACAGTTGCACAACCTCCCCGTCTAATGTAAGAGCGAAATCCCGATGAGATGAGGACACCACCAGATACGGAACCTCCAATCCCATCATCGGCAGGCGTTGAATGCCCTGCCAATGACTTTGCGTCCCCGCGCCTTTGACTTTCGGATAATTCGCTCCCCAGTGGAAGCCCAAACTCGCGCCATGATTCCGCAGCGTATTGACCGCATCAATGATATTTTCAACACAGGGATTGCAGTTCTCACTGCCTTGTGGCGTGCTCAAATCCCCACGAAAGAAGGACGCGTCCTGGCCAAAAATCGCGGGACAGAGGGAAAGATGTAGTGACAAGCAAAGTATGTGTCTGAATAAATTGGGCAAATTCATGATGTCATCCTTGTGAACACGCTTTGCCTTAATGACAAAATTTTGGTTAGAAATCTTTCAATAAAAATCACTCTTTGAAATTGTTTCTGAAAGAGACCGAACTTCTCTGCATGTCGAATCGGCACCTCAATGCTGTACGGCTAACGAACGTTTCAGACTATTGAGCAGTTCATCGGCTTTGTCGGCCTCTTCTGTGGATACCAACTCTTTGTATTTGGATAACGCCGTAACCGCAGCGTTGAAGTCTTCAATGATAGCTTGAACCAACCCCAAATTAAAATAAATGTTGGGAAAACTTGAATCGATTTCAGCGGCCATCTCGTAATGCTGCTGCGCCAACCGCAGATTCTCCATCTCAAAATAGAGATTCCCGAGGTTATAATGAGCTTCAAGATGACGTGGATCCTGTTTCAAAGACTTTGTAAAACAATCGAAGGCCTTGTCGGTACTGCCGGCCCTGGATTCCAAAATACCCAGATTGCAATAAGCATCCGCCACGCAATCATCGGCTGCGATGGCTTCTCGGTACAATTCTGCCGCTTTCGGGTCGTCGCGTTCATCCAAAAGCAGCGCCTCCTCGAACAGAGTAAACCTCGAGGGCAAGTGCAAAATCCTCCCTTTCCTGGAGGAAAAAAGGTTTAATTGCCCAAGCTGCTCCGGATCTTTTTTGCGTTTGCTTGCCCGCTTGAATCCAAACTTGGATGGCTGCTTGACAGGCAAATGCAGGATTTTAGCCATTCTCAATCTCTATCCATGTTAGTTGGCTGATTCTCTGAGTCTTCCAGTCAAAGCTCTTAAGCGCTCTTCCGTTTCTTGCTCTTGGTTGACTTTTCTTCGGACGCGGCAGCTTTCTTTTTGCCCGTGGCTTTTTTCATGGGTTTCTTTTGTGTTTTCGCTTGTTCGATGCTTTCCTTCAAAGCCGTCATGATATCCACGACCGGTTCTTCCTCTTCGGCGACGGTGACGACTTCTTTGCCTTCAATCTTGGCCTGGATGAGTTCCCGAACCGCTTCCTTATATCGATCTTTTAGCTCGATTTTCTCGAAAGAAGTGGTCATAGAATCCACAAGCGTCTTAGCCAGCTTAAGTTCTTCCCTGTTGGCCACCGCTCCATTTAATTGCGGCACATCTTGAACGCTTCGCACTTCATTGGGATAGCGAAGTTTGTACAACAAAAGCCCATCTTCCTGAGCGGTCAGCAACATGACGTTTTCACGATCGCGCAAAACGACCTTCCCAATGCCCATTTTTCCGGTATCTTTGAGTGTTTGGCACAGAAGCGCATAGGCTTTGCTGGCCACTTCGCCGTCTGGTCCGGCAAAGTATGGCGAGTCGAAAAGCGTAGGATGAACTTCTGAAGCATCCACAAACCCCTCGATTTCGATGATTTTGGTGCTTTTGAGCTTCAGTTTATCAAGGTCATCCGGTTCAATGATCACATATTGATCCGGCTCATATTCGTAGCCTTTGATAATATCCTCATTCGTGACCACCTGATCGCACTTTTTGCATTTCTTTTCGTATCCGATTCGGCCGTGATCCTCTCGATGTAATTGATTGAATCGAATGGTCTCAGCCGTTTCAATCGCGTTGTAGATCCGCACCGGAATCGTCACCATGGAGAACCGGACATGACCTTTCCAGATAGCTCTCATATTCTCACCTCACAGGTTGGTTTTTGACCCTCATCTTTTTAAAAGTAACGTATTTTCCTCGTATTTGCAACCGATTTCTGGTTTGATTTGGGCGTTCCAGAAAATATTGTACCTTCTTTTTCCGATGATTCCAATGATTTAATTGACATTATGCCAAATATGACATATATTACATTGTGCAACCAAGGATTTTCTCGGTCTTAGTGACCAAGAGACCGCCT